>DGIT01000003.1:0-7553 GCA_002386465.1 Burkholderiales bacterium UBA4615
CTGGACGGCCCGGTGCGCGGCAACGGCAAGATTATTCAAGAGCTGGAAGGCGAATTCCGCGGCTCGGGCTGGAATGTCATCAAGCTCTTGTGGGGCTCGTACTGGGACCCGCTGCTCGCGCGCGACAAGGACGGCATTTTGCAGCGTGTGATGGAAGAAACCGTCGACGGCGAGTACCAGGCCTATAAGGCCAACGATGGCGCCTTTGTGCGCAAGCATTTCTTTGGCAAGCACCCCAAGCTGCTCGAGATGGTGTCGCGCATGACCGATGACGACATCTGGCGACTGAACCGCGGCGGCCATGATCCGCACAAGGTCTATGCCGCGTTTCATGCGGCCATCCACCATCAGGGGCAGCCCACGGTCGTGCTGGCCAAGACGGTCAAGGGTTATGGCATGGGACGCGTGGGCGAGGCGAAAAACCCGACCCACCAGCTCAAGAAGCTCGACACCCAGGCGATTCGTGAATTTCGCGATCGTTTCAACATTCCGGTTCCAGACGACAAACTCGACGCGCTGCCCTTCTTCAAGCCGGCCGAAGACGCCCCGGAAATGGTTTACATGCATGAGCGACGCAAGGCGCTGGGGGGCTATCTGCCGCAGCGCCGCCGTCGTGCGGACGAGGTGCTGAAGGTTCCCACCCTCGATGCCTTCCAGGCTGTGCTCGAGCCCACCGCAGAAGGTCGCGAAATTTCGACCACCCAGGCGTTCGTGCGGGTACTGACTGCACTCACGCGCGATACCGAGATCGGTTCACGCATTGTCCCGATCGTGCCCGATGAAGCCCGCACCTTCGGCATGGAAGGCATGTTCCGTCAGTTGGGGATTTATGCGCCGGAAGGCCAGAAGTACACCCCGGTTGATAAGGACCAGGTGATGTACTACCGAGAGGACAAGGCAGGGCAGATCCTGGAGGAAGGCATCAACGAAGCGGGCGCCTTTTGTTCGTGGATTGCGGCGGCCACCTCGTATTCGACCAATAACCGGGTCATGGTGCCGTTCTTCATCTACTACTCGATGTTCGGGTTTCAGCGGGTGGGTGATCTGGCCTGGGCCGCAGGGGACATGCAAGCGCGAGGTTTTCTGTTGGGCGGCACTTCAGGGCGGACCACCCTCAATGGCGAGGGCCTGCAGCATGCAGACGGTCACAGCCACATCCTGTCGTCGACCATACCGAACTGCGTCTCCTACGACCCAAGCTTCGCGCATGAAGTGGCGGTCATCATTCAGGACGGACTGCGCCGCATGGTGGGCGAACAGGAAAACGTCTTTTACTACATCACGTTGCTCAACGAAAACTATCCTCAGCCCGGGCTCAAGCCCGGTAGCGAAGACGGAATCGTGCGGGGTTTGTACTTGCTGCGTGAGGGGGAGGCCGGCAATGCCACGCGTGTGCAGTTGATGGGCTCGGGTTCGATCCTGCGTGAGTCGCTGGCGGCAGCTAAGCTGCTTGAAGAAGACTGGGGCGTGGCGGGTGATGTCTGGTCGGTCACGAGCTTCACCGAATTGCGCCGCGATGGCCTGGACTGCGAGCGCTGGAACCTGTTGCATCCCGGTGCGCCGCAAAAGGTACCGTTCGTGACCACGCAACTGTCCGGTCATGAGGGACCGATTGTGGCGTCGACTGATTACATGAAACTCTTCGCCGATCAGATCCGACCCTTTATTCCCGCCGGTCGCAGCTTTTCCGTGTTGGGCACTGACGGATTCGGCCGATCAGATTTCCGCTCGCAGTTGCGTTCGCACTTCGAGATTGACCGCCACTTCATCGTTCTGGCGGCCCTGCGTGCCCTCTCACAGCAAAAGAAGGTCAAACCCAAAGTGCTCGCCGATGCCATTCGCAAGTACGGGATCGACCCCGACAAGTCCAACCCGCATGACGCCTGAGACCGGAGCACTGTGATGGCGACGATCGAACTCAAGGTGCCCGATATCGGCGACTTCAAGGAAGTGGAGGTCATCGAACTGCTGGTCAAGCCTGGCGACCTGGTGCGCGCCGAGCAAAGCCTCGTAACTGTCGAGTCGGATAAGGCGTCCATGGAGATCCCGGCTGCACAGGCGGGTCGCGTCGTGGCCATGAAAGTGAAGCTGGGCGACAAGGTGGCCGAGGGCAGTGTGGTGGTCGAGATCGAGCCGCTTGAGTCAGATGCCGCGTTTCCTGGGGCACATGCTGCACCTGCGGTCACAGTGGCGCAGCCGGCCGGCTCCCAGGCGGTCGCAGCAGCGCCCGCAGTGTCAATCCCAGCGGCTGCCGGGCCGGTGTCAGCGGGCCCGTCGGCTGCGAGCATACCGGCCGCCCCGATGCCCGATCGTGCTGCAGCCTTGCCAGGCTCGGACACCGGTGATCTGACACATGTGGTCAAGCCCCATGCATCGCCTTCGGTGCGCAAATTCGCCCGCGAGCTGGGCGTGGATTTGTCCGTGGTGCGTGGCACGGGTCCTAAGTTGCGTGTGACTGCAGACGATGTCCGGGCGTATGTGAAGGGCGCCATTGCATCAGTCGCGACACCCGCAACGGTTGAGCAGCCTGGCGCGCAAGCCGGTGCAGGCCTCGGACTGCTGCCCTGGCCGAAGGTTGATTTCGCACGATTCGGTCCGATCGAGACCCGTGCGCTGTCGCGTATTCGCAAGCTGTCTGCCGCCAATTTGCACCGCAACTGGGTGATGATCCCGCATGTCACCAACCAGGACGAAGCCGACGTCACTGCGTTGGAGGCTTTTCGCGTTGCGCTCAATGCCGAAAACGAGAAGACCGGCCCGAAACTCACCATGCTGGCGTTTCTGATCAAGGCCTGTGTGCATGCATTGAAGCAGTTCCCTGATTTCAATGCATCGCTCGAAGGCGATGCGCTGGTGCTCAAGCAGTACTGGCATATCGGGTTTGCCGCGGACACGCCCAACGGCCTCATGGTGCCTGTGGTGCGCGATGCCGATCGCAAGGGTCTGGCGGAGCTGGCCACAGAAACCGCTGAGCTCGCGCGTCTGGCGCGAGAAGGCAAGCTCTCGCCAGCGCAGATGCAGGGCGGCACGTTTTCCATCTCCAGTCTGGGTGGCATTGGTGGGACGGGTTTCACGCCGATCATCAATGCGCCCGAGGTTGCCATTCTGGGGGTGAGCCGCACCGGGATGCGACCGCACTGGAATGGCACCGCGTTTGAGCCGCGACTGATGCTGCCGCTCTCTCTGTCCTACGACCACCGCGTGATCGACGGCGCGGCGGCGGCACGGTTCAACGCACACCTCGTGCGCCTCCTGGCGGATTTCCGCCGTGTCATGCTCTGAGATCGGATTGCGACGGTGACCACGATTGTTGTTGTGAAAAAGAACGGCCGTATTGCCATCGGTGCGGATTCGCTGGTGACCTTCGGCGAAACCCGATTGCCGCGCGACTATGAAGCGAACGACAAGATCATTCATGTCGGTGACTCGTTTATCGGGTTGGCCGGCAGCACCGCGCATTTCGAAGTGCTGCGTCGAGTCCTGGGCCATGTTCAGTCGCCCCGCTTGCATTCGCGTGCCGAGGTGTTCGACACGTTTTTGAACGCACATCAGGTGCTCAAAGAGCAGTTCTTCCTCAACCCCAAGGAAGAAGACGACGATCCCTACGAAAGCTCTCAGATCACAGCGCTCATCGCTAATCCGAGCGGTATTTACGGGGTGTACTCCTATCGCGAAGTCTTCAGCTTTGATCGCTTCTGGGCCATCGGGTCTGGGCGCAACTTTGCGCTCGGTGCCATGTATGCCAGCTATAAGGGCGCGCGTACGGCCGCCCAGATCGCCACGCTCGGCGTGGCCGCGGGGGCCGAGTTCGACAAAAGCTCGCACGGGCCGCACCGTGTGCACGAGATCATGCTTCAGGACGCGGGCCCCGCCCCCGACCATGCGCAGGCGGCCTGAATCCGCAGCGCCCTGAATGGTCTTGAGTTGCACTGAATTTCCCTGAGTTTCCCTCAGTTCCCGTATATCGCCTTGAAGTCCCCTCGCAGCGGAGTTGCATCATGTCGACGATCGAACTGAACGTGCCCGATATCGGCGACTTCAAGGAAGTGGAAGTCATCGAAGTGCTGGTCAAGCCTGGTGATCTGGTGCGCGCCGAGCAAAGCCTGCTGACCGTGGAGTCGGAGAAGGCCTCCATGGAAATCCCTTCGCCCCAGGCCGGCCGAGTGGTCGCGCTGAAGGTGAAGCTGGGCGACAAACTGAGTCAGGGCAGCCTGATGCTCGAGCTTGAACCGCTCGCCGACTCGGTTGCAACACGCCCGGTGACGACAACTGCGCCATCGCAGAGCGCGGCATTGGCCGTGCCTGCGGTGACTCCTGGCCCATCCGTGTCCGCGACTCATTTGACGCACAAGACCACAGCTGGCTTCTCAGGGACGCCCGACGTCGTCTGCCGACTTTTGGTACTGGGCGCAGGACCAGGGGGGTATTCCGCGGCGTTTCGTGCCGCCGACCTCGGTCTGCAGACCGTGCTCGTCGAACGCTACGCCACCTTAGGTGGTGTATGCCTGAATGTGGGTTGTATTCCTTCCAAAACCTTGCTGCACACCGCGGCGGCGATTGACGAAACCCGTGCGCTGGCTGCGCATGGCATCACGTTCGGTGCGCCGCAAATCGATTTAAACGCCTTGCGAGGCTGGAAGGACAGCGTGGTGGGTAAGCTCACTGCGGGCCTGGCTGGCATGGCGCGTGCGCGCAAGGTTCAGATCGTACGAGGCGAGGGCCGGTTTCTGGATGCGCATCATCTGGAAGTCGCCATCACGTCTGGCCCGGGGCGTGATCCCACGGGAGAACGTCAGGTTATTCGCTTTGAGCAGGCTGTCGTCGCAGCCGGCAGCGAGCCGGTGCGGCTGCCGTTTTTGCCCGACGATCCACGCATCGTCGATTCCACCGGCGCGCTCCAGTTGGCGCAGGTGCCGCAACGCATGCTGGTGATCGGTGGCGGGATCGTCGGTCTGGAGATGGCGAGCGTGTATTCCACGCTTGGTGCACGCATCGAGGTGGTCGAGATGCTCGATGGGCTCATGCCTGGTGCAGATCGTGACCTGGTCAAGGTCTGGCTCAAGCACAATGCGGCGCGCTTTGACCGGATCATGCTGCAAACCCGCACCGTTTCTGCACAGGCCACCGATTCCGGTATCACGGTGCGCTTCGAAGGTGCGCAGGCCCCTGAATCGGGTGAACAGAGCTATGACCTGGTGCTGTGCGCGGTCGGGCGACGACCGAACGGTGCTGCGTTAGGCCTCGAGCAGGCAGGCGTGCAAGTGACCGAGCGTGGATTCGTGACGGTCGATGCGCAGATGCGCACGTCGGTGCCGCATATCTTTGCGATTGGCGACCTGGTCGGCCAACCCATGCTGGCACACAAGGCCGTTCACGAAGGGCATGTGGCGGCTGAAGCTGCAGCGGGGGAAAAATCCTTTTTCGATACGCATGTCATTCCGGCAGTTGCCTATACCGACCCCGAAATCGCCTGGGTCGGACTGACCGAAGACAGCGCGCGGGCGCAGGGCATACAGGTCGGCAAGGCCGTGTTCCCATGGGCTGCCTCCGGGCGCGCCATTGCCAACGGGCGGGATGAAGGCTTCACCAAGCTGCTGTTCGATGAGGCCACCCATCGGCTAGTGGGTGGGGCGATCGTGGGCACCCATGCTGGGGACATGATTGGTGAACTCGCGCTGGCCATCGAGATGGGTGCCGATGCCACCGATATCGGTCGCACCATCCATCCTCACCCAACGCTTGGCGAGAGCATCGGCATGGCGGCGGAACTCTTCGAGGGGGTGTGCACTGATCTGCCACCGTCTCGCAAGCGGGCAACAGGCTCAGCAAGCTGAGTCAGCAGCTCGAGTCAGCCTTCGACGGTTTGGACTGGGATCGGGGTCAGAAGCCGCCCATGTCCCCGGGGCGGCTGATCTGCCTCAGTCTTCTTTGATTGCGAACGGATTCTCTGCACCCTTGCCGTCGCTTGCGGCATCCTTGCTTTCGTCGCCCTTGATTTCGAAGCTCACATTGCTGGTATCCACATCGGTCTTCTTGCCGAGCCGGTCCAGAATCATGTTCGGAAAGGAGATCACCACCGCGAGCATGATGAGCTGCATGATCACGAAGTGCACCGATCCCTTGTAGATCTCTGATGTGGGCACCTTGCGGATGGATTTTTTCGTGACCCGGTCGACATAGTCGTTGTTGGGTGCAACCGAGCGCAGGTAAAAGAGCGCAAATCCAAAGGGCGGCGTCAGGAAAGACGTCTGCAGGTTCATCGCCACGATGATTCCGAACCAGACCAGATCAATGCCGAGCTTATCGGCCACGGGTGCCAGCAAGGGCAGCAGAATGAAGGCAATCTCAAAGAAGTCGATGAAAAAGCCCAGTCCGAAGATCAGCAGGTTCACGAAGAGCAAAAAGCCCAGCTGGCCGCCCGGTAACTGATCGAACAGGTGTTCGACCCACTTCGGTCCGTCGACCGCCTGAAATGTCAGACTGAAGATGGTTGAACCCACCAGCACGAACATGACGAAGCAGGAGAGCTTCGCTGTGGCATCCAGACCCTGGCGAAGCAGGGTGAAGTTGATGCGGCGCCGCACACTCGCCAGGACGAGTGCACCGGCGGCTCCCATGGCGCCGCCCTCGGTCGGGGTGGCAACGCCCAGGAAGATCGTCCCGAGGACCAGAAACACGAGCAGCAGCGGCGGGATCAGTACGAAGGTCACCTGCTCGGCCAGGCGCGACAGCAGCCCCAGGCGCAAGACCCGGTTGAGCAGCGCCAGCACCAAGGCAAGCAGAACCCCCGCAGACATGGACATGACGATGGTCTCGTCGAAGGGCACTTCAACCTCGGCGCCCTTGAGCGCCGTGAGCAGCGCGGCATAGTTCGCCTGCATCAGGCTCGCGGCTACGATGCACAGCACGAGCAGCACGACGAGCGAGGTATGACCGCTCGCCCCTGTTTCCTCCCGATAAATGCGCGCCTCCGGGGGCAGGGCGGGCACCCACGACGGCTTGATGATCGCCACAGCAAAAATGTAGAGGCAGTACAGTCCCACCAGCATGAATCCGGGCAGGAAGGCTGCCAGATACATATCACCCACGCTTCGGCCGAGCTGATCGGCGATCACGATCAGGACCAGAGACGGTGGAATGATCTGCGCGAGTGTGCCTGACGCTGTGATAGCGCCTGAGGCCAGCTGACGGTTGTATCCGTACCTCAGCATGATGGGCAGAGAGATGAGGCCCATCGAGATGACCGACGCCGCGACCACGCCTGTTGTCGCAGCCAGCATGGCGCCGACCAGGACAACGGCCAAAGCGACGCCTCCCCGGACCGGTCCAAACACCTGACCCACGGTTTCCAGCAAGTCCTCAGCCATTCCGCTGCGTTCAAGGATCAGTCCCATGAACGTGAAAAAGGGGATTGCAAGCAGGGTCTCGTTCTGCAGGATACCCACCAGACGCAAGGGAAGCGCCTGGGCCAGCGTCGCCGGGATGATGCCCAGTTCGATGCCGATGATGCCAAAGAACATGCCACAGGCTGCGAGGCTGAACGCCACTGGAAA
>DGIT01000003.1:7589-34571 GCA_002386465.1 Burkholderiales bacterium UBA4615
CCGCCTGTGAGCAAAAAGAAGACGAGGGAACCGAACATCAGGGGTGCCATGTTGGCGGCAATCCAGGTCATGAACGGGCCTCCGTGGTCTGCGCGACGGAAGACTCACCATGACGGGCCCGAAGGTCATCGAGCAGTTTTTCCTCCGCTTTCTTTTCGGCAACTGCTAGTGCGGGGTCGGGACCGGCACCGACCAGGAAGGCCAGTCGTTTGATCAACTCTGAAAAGGCCTGCAGTGCGAGCAGAAGGAAACCGAGCGGAATCAGGGCGTAGACGGGCCAGCGGATCAGTCCTCCGGCATTGGTGGAAACCTCTCCCGAGGCAAAGGCCTGAGAGACCAGCGGCCAGGACTGCACCATGACCCAGCCGCATAGCGGCAACAAAAAAACCAATAGGCCAAGCACGTCGATCTTGACCTGCGTACGGCGCGAAAAACGCTGCGACAACGCATCGATGCGCACATGCTCGTCCTTGAGCAGGGTATAGCCTGCACCCAGGAGAAAAACCGCTGCAAAGAGATACCACTGAATTTCAAGATAGGCGTTCGAACTCATGTTGAACGCCTTGCGCACGATGGCATTGACCGCGCTGATCAGGGTGCACACCAGAATAAGCCAGAGCACGATCTGGCCGACCCGGGCGTTGAGTCGATCGATCAGACTGGACAGGGTGAGGAGGGGTTTCAATGAGTCTCTCCGAAAACAGAACACCGGGATCGGCAGTCGCCAATCCCGGTGAGTGTTACGGTTGCCTTAAGTTCGGATCAGAGCTTGACGTCCTTGATGTACTGGTCGAAGCGATGCTCTGCCACGCTGTTCCACTGGATCTGTTCACGCTGGAAGCTGAAATACGAGTCGTACAGCTTCTTGAAGTCTTCGTTCTTGTCATTGAAATCGGCATAGACCTCTTTGGCTGCCTTGAGGGAGGCATCGAGCACCGGCTTGCTGAAGGCACGCAGCTGTGTGCCACCGGCGAGCAGGCGGCGCAGCGCATTGGGGTTGAGGCTGTCGTAGCGCGCCATCATGGTGGCGTTGCCCTCGTAGTTCGCGGCAGTCCAAGCCTCTTTGAACTCGGCGGGCAGGGCCTCCCAGGCCTTGTTGTTGACGATGCTGTGCAGAGCGGGGCCACCTTCCCACCATCCCGGGGTGTAGTAGAACTTGGCGACCTTGTTGAAGCCGAGCTTTTCGTCGTCATAGGGGCCGACCCACTCGGCCGCATCGATCGTGCCTTTCTCGAGCGATGCATAGATGTCTCCGGCGGCGAGCTGCTGGGGCACGACGCCGAGCTTGCTCAACACGGCTCCTGCGAAACCACCCACCCGGAATTTCAGGCCTTTGAGATCTTCGACGGTCTTGATTTCCTTGCGAAACCAACCGCCCATCTGAACACCGGTGTTACCGCACAGGAAGGCCGTGACCCCCACTTTTGCTGCGAATTCGTTGTAGACGCGTGCGCCACCGCCCTCATACCACCAGGCATTGAACTGACGCGCGTTCAGCCCGAACGGCACCGCCGTGCCAAAGGCCCAGGCCGGGTTTTTGCCGAAGTAGTAGTACATGGCGGTGTGGCCGGCCTCGACTGTACCGTTTTGCACGGCGTCAAGGACCTGCAGCGGTGGAACCAGTTCGCCTGCCGCATGCACCGTGACCTGAAAGCGCCCGCCGGTGATGGCGGTTACACGTTTGGCGACCACTTCGGCCGCACCGTAAATGGTGTCAAGACTCTTGGGAAAGCTCGAGGCGATACGCCAGCGAATCTGAGGCTGTGCACTGATGATGGCTGGGGCAGCCAAGGCGACGGTTGCAGTGGCACCCACCGTGGCTTTTTGGATGAAGGAACGACGCTGCATGGGATCTCCGTGGTGTTTTATCGGGACAGATGAAAGGGGGGTCTTTAGAACCGAACGGATCGAAACAAACGACGGATGATAGGCAATGCCAGGCCGGCCGGCAATCAAACCCATTTTCCGGCCCCGCGCGAGGCCTTTCACGGGGTCAGGCGCTGTGCCCCCAAGGGATCAGGTGTTCAGCCTTGTGCGGGCCAGCGCAGCAAACCAGGCTGAGGACTGCGAGGGTGCGATGTGGTAGTGCAGATCACCGATCTTTGCGTCCGCGCCCATCGACAGCCGGGTCTGGTGCCGGTCCAGTGCCTGCAGGATCGCTGCGGCGGCCCGCTCGACGATCCAGGGCCTGACGCTGCCCCTGTGATGACGACGACCGGTGGGTTGGCTTGGGTGGGCTGTGAAAGGTTCTCGGCGCTCACGAGGGACTCGTGGATGTTCGTCAGCTCAGCCGCGCCCGGGCGTCCTTGATCGCCTGCCGAACCTGCTCGGGTGCGGTCCCACCCACATGCCGTCGTGACTGAACTGAGCCTTCGAGCGTCAGGCTCTGGTAGGCGTCTTCACCCAGCACAGGCGAGAGAGCCTGCAGCTCGTCCAGGGTGAGCTGCTCGAGCGATCGGTTGGAATCTGAAGCGATCCGTACCGCATGGGCTACTGCCTCGTGAGCATCCCGAAAAGTCAGCCCCTTGCGCACCAGGTGATCGGCAAGATCGGTCGCCGTTGAGAATCCTTCTGCTGCTGCCTGACGCATACGTTCGCTGCGCACCTGGATACCACCCACCAGATCCGCGAAGATCCGCAGGGTGTCGCGCAAGGTATCGGCAGCGTCGAACAGGGGTTCCTTGTCTTCCTGATTGTCCTTGTTGTAGGCCAGGGGCTGGCCTTTCATGAGGGTGAGCAGGGCAATCAGATGACCATTGACCCGACCGGTCTTGCCACGGGCCAGTTCAGGAACATCGGGGTTTTTCTTTTGCGGCATGATCGAACTGCCCGTGCAGAAGCGGTCGGCCAGATCGATAAAGCCCATACGCGGGCTCATCCAGATGACCAGTTCTTCGGACAGGCGCGAGATGTGGGTCATGCACAGGGCTGCAGCTGCACAGAACTCGATTGCAAAATCACGATCCGAGACTGCATCGAGCGAATTGCGACAGACCCCGTCAAAGCCCAAGGTGCGCGCTACGCGCTCACGATCGATCGGATAACTCGTTCCTGCCAGGGCCGCAGCGCCCAGCGGCAATCGGTTCACCCTGCGTCGACAATCCAAGAGACGCTCGGTGTCGCGCGCGAACATCTCGACATAGGCCATCAGGTGATGACCGAAGGTGACGGGTTGGGCCACCTGCAGGTGCGTAAAGCCAGGCATGATAGTGTCCGCGTGTTCTTCGGCGAGATCAATCAGTGCGCGTTGCAGATCGGCAAGCAGCCCTGCCAGCAGATCGATTTGTTCGCGCAGCCACAGTCGGATATCCGTGGCCACCTGATCGTTGCGTGAACGTGCGGTGTGCAGCCGCTTGCCCGCGTCGCCCACCAGGTCGGTCAACCGCTTTTCGATGTTCAGATGCACATCTTCCAGATCGAGCGACCAGTTGAAACGTCCCTGATCGATTTCGGTCTGAATCTGCTGCATGCCGCCCTGGATCGCCTGCAGATCAGACGCGCTCAGCAACCCGACCGCATGGAGCATGTCGGCGTGCGCCAAGGAGCCCGCAATGTCAAAGCTCGCCAGGCGCTTGTCGAAGTCGACCGATGCGGTGTAGCGCTTTACCAAGTCGGCAACTGGCTCTGAAAAGCGTGCCGACCACGCCTCGGATTTCTTGGCGAACTGATCTGTCATAATGGGTCGCTCATGCCGCCAAACGACGAAAAAACCGCAGAGTATACGGGTCCGGGGCCTGCGTCCGGCGTCAGTGCCCCTGCGCAGTCGGCGCCGTCATCAACTGCCCCGCATCCTACTGCCTCGGGTTCGCGTGCCGGTGCGGGGGCCGAGGCAGGTGCAGCGGCCGGAGTGGCTGCAGGGGCGGCTGCGCGGGCGCGTCGTCAGTCTGAAGGCGCTGCTGCACCGCTTATTCCCGACACCTGCAATGTTGGCATTGCGCTGCGAACGCTCGCGCTGGTGAACTTGGGTGCGCTGCCGATTGTGTTGGTAGGGTCCGATAGTTTGCGCGACGCCCTGTGGCGCCTGTTGGCCACGGCGCTGCTGCTTGAACCCATCGTACTTGGCTCGCTCGCCGCGCTGTGCCTCGCACGCAAATGGGCGAACGGTACCGCGCTGCGCATGCAATGGTGCGTCGCCATTGGTGTGCCCTCAGCGGTCGCGCTCGTCGTTCTGCTGGTGTCGCGCATGGTGCCGGGCGCGCTCGCATCCGGGGCCGATGTGTGGTGGGTGACCGCCCGTGTGTTGCTTGCGGCGGCTGCAGCAGGTGCGGTCATAGAATATTTTCGGCTGCGTGCGCGCGCCTACTCGCCTTCGTTTTCCGAGGCGCGACTGCAGGCACTGCAGGCCCGTATCCGTCCGCACTTTCTGTTCAACAGTCTGAATGCGGTGCTCGGCCTCATGCGAAGCGATCCGCGGCGCGCCGAGGCGACACTCGAAAATCTCGCCGATCTGTTTCGGGTCTTCATGCGCGATGCGCGCGACCTGGTCGCTCTGGACGATGAGGTCATCACCTGCAAGGAATACCTGGCGATCGAGCAGCTCAGGCTGGGTGATCGACTCAAAGTGGCCTGGCATCTCGACGATATGCCGGGCGATGCGCTGCTGCCTTCCCTGTTGCTGCAGCCTCTGATTGAAAACGCTGTGCACCACGGCATTGAGCCCAGCAGCAGCACCGGCACGATCGAAATCGCCGCCGTGCGCACTGGCGATCGCGTGCGGGTCGAAATCATCAATCCCATCCCCGATGCTTTGCCCACGCGCGCGGGCAACCAGATGGGTCTGTCCAACGTCCGGGAGCGACTGATGCTGCTGTACGATATGGAAGCCGAACTGAAGACCCGGGCTGAAGGCGGGACTTTCAGGCTCGAGATCGAATTTCCCTACCGAAAAGAGAGACGACGACGCGATGTCCGACGCCACTTCGATCCTGATCGTTGACGACGAAGCCCCCGCCCGGTCACGCCTGCGTGAGGTGCTGGCCGACCTGGCCACCGAGTTTCCGCACCGCATCGTCGGTGAGGCGGCCAATGCGCCTGAGGCGCTCGCCCAGATCGACACGCAGCATCCGCAGATCGTCCTGATGGACGTTCAGATGCCCGGCATGACCGGCATCGAACTGGCGCGCCATGTGTCGGCACGCGCTGCTGAAGCCGACCACGACGATCCCAAGCCAATGCCGCTGGTGATCTTCGTGACCGCCTTTGACGAATTCGCAGTCGAGGCTTTCGAGGTCAATGCTCTCGATTACCTGCTCAAGCCGGTCCGTGCGCAGCGTCTGCTCGGTGCACTCAAGCGCGCTCATACCCTGCTGCCAGCGGAGCACCTGGATGCGATCGACCAGCTTGCCAAGGCGACCAATACCCGTCGGCGTCATCTGTCGGTGCATGAGCGCGGGCGCGTCATCCTGGTGCCACTCGAGACCGTGCTCTATCTCAAGGCAGAATTGAAGTACATCACGGTGCGCACGCGTGAGCGCGAGTACCTGATCGAAGAATCGCTCACGTCGCTCGAAGAGGAATTCAGCGATCGTTTCGTGCGCATCCATCGCAATGCTCTGGTCGCTCGCAATGGCGTGGCGGGCTTTGAGCGGGTCACCCCCGATGGCGAAGGCGAGGCCGGCGATCCCTATTGGCAGGTGGTACTGCGCGATGTGACCGAGCGGTTGCCGGTCAGTCGGCGGCAATGGTCGATCGTCAAGGGACTGGCAGGCTGACGGTTGTGAGTGAATCTCTTGTCAAAGGCGGTGGTGCCGCGCCCTCGCGTCTGATCATCGCCACGCGTGAAAGCCGTCTGGCCTTGTGGCAGGCGCATCACGTACAGGATCGGCTGCGTGCCCTGTACCCGAAGTGTGCGGTTGAGTTGCTGGGCATGACCACCATGGGCGATCAGGTGCTCGATCGCTCTTTGAACGAAATCGGCGGCAAGGGTCTGTTCACCAAGGAACTCGAGGTGGCGCTGCTGGATGGGCGTGCCGATCTCGCAGTGCATTCGCTCAAGGATGTTCCGATGAGCCTGCCGGACGGCTTTGAGCTGGCGGCTGTCATGCCCCGTGAAGACCCTCGCGATGCCTTCGTGTCCAATCAGTTTGCCGACTTGGATGCGCTGCCCCAGGGTGCGAGGGTGGGCACATCGAGTTTGCGCCGCGCAGCGCAAATTTCCGAGCGCCGCCCCGATCTGACCATCATCCCGCTGCGTGGCAACCTCGATACCCGCTTGGGCAAGCTCGACCGTGGTGAGTACGACGCCATCGTGCTGGCGGCAGCCGGGCTGAAAAGGCTGGGGCTGGCGCAGCGCATCCGGCAGATCATGCCGGCGTCAGGAAGCCTGCCGGCCCCGGGGCAGGGCGCCCTGGGCATCGAAATCCTTGCCAACCGTCCCGAGTTGCGTGCCTGGCTGGCCCCTCTGGCCGATCGCCGCACCTGGTTGGAAGTCACCGCCGAGCGTTCGGTATCCCGTGCGCTGGGCGGCAGTTGCCGTATTCCGCTGGCGGCCCATGCCGTGATCCAGCCGGATGGACATCTGCAGCTCGACGCCTTGCTCGCCTCAGAGGGCACGATCCGACGTACCAGTGTGCGCACTGCCGGCGCGGTCCAAGTGAGTGTCCCGCAAAAAGGTCCGCAGGATTCGCCTACCTCAGCGCTCGACTACGCCTTGGCCGAGTCTCTAGGCGAGCAGGCTGCGGTCGGTTTGCGCTGAACGGCGCAGGGCCGCCGGCTGATCCGGCCGTCAGGTCCGACGTGAAGGCTGCGTTGCGTGGGTCGGTTGTTCTGACGCAACCCGCGCTCCGGGTTGCTGGTCTGAGAGGTGCCCTGTCGCACGCCGGATATGCCGTGCTGCACTGGCCCATGAGCGTCATCGAGCCGATACCGGGTGTGGACTGGGCAGCGCTGCGCCGCGAGCTGGCTGAATGCCAATGGGTCTTGTTTCCCAGTCCCGGGGCCATTGATGTTGTGATGCAGCGCTGGGCTGATTGCGCCTGGCCATGGCCGGTCTCCTGCGGCATCGGCTTGATTGGTCCGGGCTCGCGAGAAGCCTTGCAGGCCTGGATCCCCTCTGTTACCGGATTGCGAGAGGCCCCGCTGCTCGAGCCGCCAGGCCCAGTGTATGACGCTGACGCGCTCCTGGCCTGCCCGGCATTACAACAGTTGGAGGGGGTAGCGGTGGCCGTGCTGCGCCGTCATGATGGCCGGCAAGCCTGGCTCGATACGCTGCGCGCCCGCGGTGCGGCACTACGGGCTTGTGAGGTGTATCAAGTGCAAGCCTGCAGCCTCACTGACGATGCAGCCTTGTGGCTGGCGCGGTGCCAGCGATCTGGTGAGTCCATCGTCTTCTCGATCGCCTCGGGCGAAGCCGGGCGTGCGCTGGCCGATGCGGTGGCAGGGCAACCCTATGAGGCATGGACCCTGTCCCAAGCGGTGCTAACTCAGCACTGGCGTATTGCTGCCCGATTGTCCGAGCAGGGCTGGTCGCGTGTGATTGAGCACCCGCCAGGTCTGGGCGGGCTGTTGCGCGCGCTAGAATCAGCGAGTTCCTGATGGCTGCCATGACTCCCCCCGACACCGCTCCCCAATCGTCGTCGAATCCCGCTGCTGAGGTCGTGCAGCCGCCTGCTGCGACCTCTGCAGCAGGCGCGGCGCAGGCCGCGCGTTTGGGCTCAGCCGCGATGCCGTCCGTGCGTTCGACGGGCTTGCTCGGATGGGCCGGATTGCTGGCTGGGCTGGTCGGTCTGGCTGCGGTGGCCTTATATGCCCAGGGCAGGGTGGCGCGGGTCGAGCGCGACCTCGCCAAACGTATCCAGGCGGTGGAAGCCCGGGAGCAGCAGCTCGAGCAGCAAACCCGCGTCATGTCCGATTCCTTGCGCGACACCCAGGGCAAAGCTGCGGTGATGGAAGCCAAGCTGGCCGATTCGCTCGGGCAACAGTCGCAACTGCGTCAGCTCTACGAACAGATGGCGCTCAGTCGTGGCGACGCCATGCTGGCCGATGTTGAAAACTCGGTCATGATCGCCGCCCAGCAGCTTCAACTCGGTGGCAATGTGCCAAGTGCACTGCTTGCGCTGCAGGATGCCGAACAGGTGCTGTCGCGCTCGAATCAGCCCGCAGCCATCGGCTTGCGTCGCTACATTGCACGCGACATTGATCGGCTGAAGGCCATGCCGGTGACCGACTTCGCAGCGGCAGTCAATCGGCTGGATGGCCTGATTGCCGGTGCAGAGCAATTGCCACTGGTGGCCGACGCAGGCCGCCAGCCGAAAGTGGCGGCGGAATCTGCGGAGCCCGAGCGCGGCGGGCTGCTGGGCTTGCCTGGGCGCGTTGCGCGTACCGGTTTGCAGGGCTGGGAAGGCTTCGTTGCCGAGATGCGCCAGTTGGTCCGCGTGCAGCGGCTTGACCGACCAGAAGCGCTGCTGCTGTCTCCCGATCAGCGCTTCTTTGCCCGCGAAAATCTCAAGCTGCTCCTGCTCAATGCGCGCCTCAATCTGCTGGCGCGCAACGAGTCCTTGTTTCGTGCGGATGTGGCGCGTGCGCGCACAGCCCTGGAGCGCTGGTTCGATGTCGACAGCAAGCCGGTCTCTTCAACGCTGGCTTCGCTGCGCCAGCTCGAGTCCGCCACGCTGACGCTTCAGATGCCGTCTCTGGCCGAGACGACCGCTGCGATCCGGGCCGCCCGCGCGGTCCGCGACGTCAGGTAAGCCGATATGCGCTGGGTAGTGTGGCTGCTGGTGGCTTTTGCGGCAGCCGTTGGTCTGGCGCTGTTGATGCGCTTCAACCAGGGCAATGTGGTGGTGCTCTGGCCGCCCTATCGGATCGACCTGTCGGTCAATCTTGTCCTGGCCCTTCTTGCCGCCGGGTTCACCCTGATGCATCTGCTGCTGGTGGGCACGGCCCGCGCACTTGGCCTGCCGCAGCGCGTGAAGGAATACCGTCAGCGCCGACAGCAGGAGCAGTCGGCCGCCTCTCTGCGTGAAGCTGTCCTCGCTTTTTTTGAAGGCCGACTGGGGCGCTCGGAGCGCTTTGCGCGCGGTGCGCTGTCCACGGCGGCCACCGCCGGGCCTGCCGCATTGGTAGCCGCACGTGCAGCCCATCGCATGCAGGAGCGCGATCGACGCGACCAGTGGTTCAAGGAGGCGGCCCAGGATCCGGGCGCAGCGCAGGCGGTACTGATGTCTCAGGCGGAAGTGGCAGTGGACGATCGTCGCACGAGTGAGGCGATCGACCTGCTGGAGCAGATCAGGTCGCGGGGCGCCCGCCATGTGGTGTCCTTGCGCACCGCCTTACGTGCTTACGAGCAAGCCGAGCGCTGGGATGACGTGCTGCGCACGCTGCGCTTGGTGGAAAAGCGCGATGCCCTGCATCCTGTGGCCACAGCCCAATTGCGCGCCAGAGCCCTCTCCGCATTGCTGACCCGATCGGAGGGCGATCAGGCAGCCGTGCGCGCGTTATGGAAAGGGTTACGCGCTGACGAGCGGGCCAGTGGTGCGGTGGCGTTGCAATTCGCTCGCGCCTTTGCCGATTGCGGCGCACAGGACGACGCGCGTCGTATCGCCGAGCAAACGCTCGACGCAGGCATGGACGATGCAATGGTCGCCCTTTACGGTCGGCTCGATGGCCTTGGGGTTCGTGACAGACTGGATCGGCTCGAAGGCTGGCGCACCCGTCATGGTGACGGGGTGGGCGTTCTGATGGCCCTGGGCGAAGTGTGTGCTGCAGAAAAGCTGTGGGGCAAGGCTGAGGATTATCTGCAGCAGGCGCTTCGGCGCGAGCCTTCGGTGCGTGCGCACCTGGCGCTGGGTGAGCTCTACGAACGATTGGGCCGTGCTTCCGAGGCCAGCGCCCAATTCAGGGACGCAGCCCGACTCGCCGTCTGAACGCGGTCTGCCAAGGCAGCAGGCATCCAAGGTCGTTCAGTTCGATCTGGATCCCTGTAGCAGTCCATGTTCGGCTGCCTTACCCGTGTCGGATCGCGACGGTCTTCAGTCGGCTGAATCCGTACAGCGCCTCGAACCCTTTTTCCCTGCCGTGGCCGCTGTGCTTGACGCCACCAAAGGGCAGCTCCACGCCGCCTCCGGCGCCGTAATTGTTGATGAACACCTGGCCCGCCTGCAGGCGATGCGCCAACCTGAACTGACGTGAACCGTCGCGTGTCCAGACGCCGGCCACCAGGCCGAAGTCGGTCCCGTTCGCCAGTGCCACGGCCTCGTCTTCATCATCAAACGCGCGCGCGGCCAGCACCGGACCGAATATTTCCTCGCGCCAGAGTCGATGCGAAGCCGGGACATCGCGCAGCAGGACCGGAGCCTGATAAAAGCCGTCTGCAGGAGCCTCATCGACAATCTCGCCTTGCGCCGCCATGACGATGTCGCTGGCCTGGGCATCGGACAGAAAATCCCAGACGCGCTGCTGCTGCTTGCGATTCACCAGGGGCCCCAGTTCCAGATCGAGACTGGCCGGCCCCGCGCGCAGCGCACCGAATGCGATGGACAGGCGCTCCATCAGCGGTTCGTACAGGGGCCGCTCGATCAGCACGCGGCTGCCGGCCGAGCAGGTCTGACCGGCGTTCTGGATGATCCCACTCACCAGGGCCGGGAGCGCTGCATCGATATCGGCATCGGCGAACACAATCTGCGGCGATTTGCCGCCCAGTTCGAGCGTGACCGGACAATGATGCGCAGCGCCTGCGACCGCCACCCGGCGGCCGGTTTCAGGTGACCCGGTAAACGAGAGGTGATCGATCCCGGGATGCTCGGCCAGCGCCTGGCCCGCCTCTGCGCCCAGACCGGTCACGATGTTCAGTGCACCTGCAGGCAGGCCGGCTGCAGCCCCCAGAGCCGCAACGCGCAGCAGCGACAGGCAGGCGTCTTCAGCAGGTTTGACCACGCATGCATTGCCGGCGGCCAGTGCAGCGCCTACTGAACGCCCGAAGATCTGCATCGGGTAGTTCCAGGGAATGATGTGACCGGTTACCCCATGCGGTTCACGCAGGGTCATGACGGTATAGCCCGACTGGTACGGAATCGTCTGACCATGCAGTTTGTCGGCGGCTCCGGCATAAAACTCGAAATACCGCGCCAGAGCCACTGCATCGGCTCGCGCCTGGCTGATCGGTTTGCCGGTGTCCATGGCCTCGATTTGCGCGAGTTCTTCCTGATGCGCCAGAACGGCCTGCGACCAGCGCTGCAGCACCCGGCCGCGCTCCATGGCCGCCAGCCCGCCCCAACGCCCCTGGAATGCTGCGCGTGCGCTGCCAATCGCCCGATCGATGTCGGCGCTCGTGCCGCGCGCAATCTGCGCGCATTCGGTACCGCGCGATGGGTCCGTGACAGGCAGTCTCGCGCCGGCCTGCGACGGGACGGTCTGATTGTCGATGAAATGGCCGTGGCGCTCATGGGTGGCTGTCATGAAAGACGATCCTCGATCCGTGTGTTGGGCTTCAGGAGGCGCAAGGCTGCGCGTGACACGCGGTAAAGCGTCATTCTGCAGCGCGGCAGTCCTCGATTATCAGGTCATTCCCGCCGGCAATCGCTGCGTCAGCCCCACCGGCTACAATCAGCGTTCCTCCTGATTCAAGCCCTCCCGCCATGAACCTCGATCGAGTCGACTCCGGGCGCAGCGTGCCCGATGACTTCAACGTGATCATCGAAATCCCGATGAATGCGGACCCCATCAAATACGAAGTCGACAAGGAAACCGGCGCACTGTTCGTGGACCGTTTCATGATGACGGCCATGCACTACCCCTGTAATTACGGCTACATCCCGCACACCATCGCCGACGATGGCGATCCGGTCGATGTGCTGGTGATCACGCCGTATCCGATCGCCGTGGGCGCAGTGATCCGCTGCCGCGCGCTGGGTGTGCTGCAGATGCAGGATGAGGCAGGCGGCGATGCCAAGTTGATTGCAGTGCCGATCACCAAGGTGCTGCCAATATACAAACACTGGGAAAAACCTGAAGACCTGCAGCCTGAGCGGCTCATGCAGATCCAGCACTTCTTTGAGCACTACAAGGACCTCGAAGAGGGCAAGTGGGTCAAGGTGCTGGGCTGGGGCGGCGTCAAGGAGGCACAGGCTGAAATTCAGGATGGCCTGGCTCGATATTCAGCCGCCCCGAAAAAGCCTAATTTCTAAGGTCAATCGTTTTCCGAGCCTAAGGAGGCCCTTAGGCTGACGCGCCCCACGATCAGGACCGGATTGGCGAGCGCTCGTTCAGCTCATCCAGATAGGCGTCGATCCCGCCGGCCTCACGCTGCAAAAACTGCTGCACAGCGTCTGCAAAAGCCGGGTGCGCCAACTGGTGATACGACACGGTTTGCACCGGTAAAAATCCGCGAGACATCTTGTGCTCGCCCTGAGCGCCACCCTCGAATCGGCGGATCCCGTGTGCAATCGCCCATTCGATCGGCGCGTAGTAACTGGCCTCGAAGTGCAGGCAGGGCACATGCTCCACTGCGCCCCAGTAGCGTCCATAGATGGCCTGCTCATCGCGCATGAGAAGCGCCGCGGCCACCGGCTCGTCGCCGCGCTGCGCACGCGCCATCAGCACGCCATCGGGCATGGTACGCCCCAGTTCCACAAAGAACGCGCGGTTCAGATAAGGCGTGGAATGGTGCTGTGCATAGGTCGTCCGGTAGCAGCGGGAAAAAAACGCCCAGTCATCTGCCGTGATCTGCTCGCCGGTCAGCATGTGCACCTGCACGCCGGCTTCCTGCACTTTGCGCCGTTCCGCACGGATCTTTTTGCGCTTGGGCTGGGTCAGGGCAGCCAGAAAAGCCTCGAAATCAGGCCATCCCGGATTGGTCCAGTGAAACTGCACGCCCGTGCGACGCATCAGACCAGCCTGCTCAAGAGTGGCCACCTCTGGACCATCCGGAAAGAGCACATGCAGCCCGGACAGATTCAGCGCCTCGGCGCGCTTGAGCAGCGCCCCCACCAGCGCTGCACGCGCATGATCGTTCACTGCCAGCAGACGGGGGCCCGGCACGGGCGTGAAGGGAATCGCCACGAGCGCCTTGGGGTAATACGCCAGGCCATGGCGCTGGTAGGCGTCAGCCCATGCCCAATCGAAGACATATTCGCCGTACGAATGCTCCTTCAGGTACAGCGGGGCGGCGGCCACCAGATGACCGGCTGCATCTTCAAGCGCCACGAAGTGCGGCAGCCATCCGCTGCGCCCGCCGACGCAGCCAGCGGCGTGCAGAGCCGCCAGAAAGGCATGGCGCATGAAGGGCCCGCCCTGTCCGTGCGAGGCCCGAACCAGGCCATCCCACGCATCGGCAGGCACTTCGCGGATGTCATCGATGAGTCGCGTGCGATAATTCAAGACCCGCGCCGTTCCTTCGGAAGTGCTCATGCCTACCCGGGTTGCTAGTGCCCAACTCAATCAGATCATCGGTGATTTCGACGGCAATGCCCGTCGCATCGCTGATGCCGCCCGCCGTGCCTGTGCCTCCGGTGCTCGGGTGCTGGTCACGCCTGAACTCTCGCTGACCGGCTACCCGCCCGAAGACCTGCTGCTGCGCGGGGCATTCTATGACAGGACCCGCGCAGCACTCGACGGGCTGCTCGAGCAGTCGCGCCAGTGGCCGGGTTTGCATGTCGTCGTGGGCCATCCGGTTTCCAGTGACGATCGCCGCTTCAACACAGCTTCTGTGCTCTGCGAAGGCCGTCTGGTTGGCGAATACCACAAGCGCGAGTTGCCCAATTACGGCGTCTTCGATGAACGCCGCTACTTCGAAGCCGGCTCGCAAACCCTGGTCTTCGATGTTCAGGGAACGCGCTTCGGCGTGGTGATCTGCGAAGACTTCTGGTTTGATCGCGCTCCCGGCGCAGCGCGGCAGGCCGGCGCCCAGGTGCTGCTTGCACCAAATGCCTCGCCCTATCACCTGGACAAGCAGCATCTGCGCCTGGATGTGCTCAGAGAAAACGTCTGTGCGCAAGGCATGGCCGTGGTGCTGTCGAGTCTGGTTGGCGGGCAGGACGAGCTGGTGTTCGACGGCATGTCACTGGCGCTCAACGCCGATGGCAGCCTGGCGGCTCAGGCGCGCGATTTTGAAGAAGACCTGTTGTTCGTCGACATCGATTCAAGCGGACGGCTGTCCGGGCGCATCGAGCCCACGCGTTCCCTCGAGGCGCAGACCTATTCCGCTCTGGTCCTGGGCGTGCGCGACTATCTCGGCAAGAACGGTTTTCCTGGAGCCATCATCGGCTTATCGGGTGGTGTCGATTCAGCCCTAACACTGGCCATTGCAGTCGATGCGCTGGGCGCCGACAAGGTGAGGGCGGTCATGATGCCTTCGCCCTACACCGCCGAAATTTCCTGGGTCGACGCCCGCGACATGGCCGCACGCCTGGGCGTGCGCTATGACGAGATACCGATCGCCCCCTGCTTTGACGCTTTCCTGACCACGCTCTCCGGCGAGTTCAAAGGCTTGCCGACCGACACCACCGAGGAAAACCTGCAGGCCCGTATTCGCGGCACCCTGCTGATGGCCTTGTCCAACAAATTCGGCTCGATCGTGCTCACCACCGGCAACAAGTCCGAGATGGCCGTGGGCTATTCCACGTTGTATGGCGATCTGGCTGGCGGTTTTGCAGTCATCAAGGACATCGCCAAGACTCTGGTTTATCGCTTGTGCCACTACCGCAATACCCTGTCCGAGGTGATCCCGGAGCGGATCATCACGCGTGCGCCCAGTGCCGAGCTGCGCCCCGACCAGAAAGACCAGGATTCCCTGCCACCTTACGACGAGCTCGACGGGATTGTCAGCTTGTACATGGAGCAGGACTGTCGCATCGACGATATTGTTGCGGCAGGCTACCCGCGTGCGGCAGTCGAAAAAGTGGTGCGACTGATGCGTATCAGCGAATACAAGCGCAGGCAGTCGCCGGTGGGCATTCGCGTCACCCATCGTGCCTTTGGGCGCGACTGGCGCTACCCCATCACCTCAAAATTTCGCGACTGATCGTCGCTGCCCTACACCCCGTGCCTGCGAGCGCAGGCGCTTCACCTTCACTATCGAGGCCGCCATGAAACGGATCACCGCCATCATCAAGCCCTTCAAACTCGACGAGGTGCGCGAATCGCTCGCTGAAGTCGGCGTCACCGGACTCACGGTCACCGAGGTGAAGGGTTTCGGGCGCCAGAAAGGGCATACCGAGCTCTATCGGGGTGCGGAATATGTCGTCGACTTCCTGCCCAAGGTGAAGGTCGAGGTTGTCGTGAGCGATGAGGCGCTCGATGGGGCGCTAGACGCCATCGTCAAGGCTGCACGCACCGGGCGCATCGGTGACGGCAAGATATTCGTGACGGCGGTCGAGCAGGTGATTCGCATCCGCACGGGCGAAACCGGGCGCGAAGCGGTCTGACGCAGCGGCCTGCCAGCGCGGGTCGAAGCTCAGATGTCTGTTCAACGACCGGGTGATGGGGCCGAGCCGCCGAACAATCGGCGCGCACCCCGAATCACCCAGCGAATCAGCAAGACGGCCGTCAGCAGAAAGATCGCCAACAGGGCCAGGAAGATCGCGGGGTACTGCACGGCCAGCCACCCGCCCCCAAGCACCAAGGCGTCCTCGCCCAGCGAAAGCGCCAGGTTAGAGAACGGTTCCGGCGAGGTATTGGCTGCGGCACGCGCGCCGGCCTTGGAAAAGTGCGTGGCGGCCGTCACGGATCCTCCCAGCAGCGCTGCGGCAAGCGCCATGCCGGCACCTGAATCACCAAAAACGCCTGCGGCCAGCGCTGCACCCGCCGGAATCCTGACGAAGGTCTGCAGCCCATCCCAGACGCTGTCGAGCCAGGGGAGCTTGTCGGCAAACATCTCGACAGCGGCCATGAAACCGGCGGCCCCGATCACCAGCGGGCTGGCCACCAGGTTCAGATGTTCGGGCAGCGGCAGCCAGCCAAAGTAGCCAGCCAGTCCCAGAGCCATGACGACCAGGTACAGGCGCAGTCCGGCACCCCACGAGAGCGCGCCCGCCAAGGCCAGTTCGGGCAAATGCTGTGCAAGGGTTTCCATCGCGTCGTCCTGAAAGTGAGGTCTGTCGAGGCGCGGTCAGCGGCGGCTGGCTGCAGAGCGGGGAGGGCGCAGCAGGACCATGAGTGCGCCGCTGCCTCCATCTGAAGGCCCGGCCTGACAGAACGCGATAATTTCATCGCGCTGAGTCAGCCACTTCAGCACCTTGCCCTTGAGCACGGGCTCGCGATTCACGGAACCGAGCCCCTTGCCATGGATGACGCGGATGCATCGCTGCTCGCGCTTCACGCAGGTAGCGAGGTAGGTCATCAGTGTTTCGCGGGCCTCGTCGACCCGCAAGCCGTGCAGGTCGATCTGCCCCTGCAGGACCCAATGGCCGCGGCGCAGCCGACGGACCACGTCAGCGCCGACGCCCGGCCGCCGGAACGACAGATCGCCGTCGGTATCGAGCAATCGCTCGATGTCGATTTCGTCACTGATCGACTCGGCCAGCGCGCTCGATTCATCCTGCTCGAACTGTCTCGCCAGAGGCGGAACCGCCCCAGCCGCCGGCTCGATCCGCCCGGAAGGCGACAGCGGCACCGCGTCAGACATGGCAGATCGAAAGACATTGCGCTCACGTTCGCGCTGCTCACGCTCGGCGCGCTCACGCGCCTCTCGCAGCGCCTGTTCGCGGGCCTGCGATTGCAGCGCATCGCGCACCGACTTGAGGTCGGCCAGGCTGGCGAAGGAAGCCCCCGTCGAACGTGCCTTGCCCATGATGCGCCTCAGGTCGGTATGAAGACCAGGTTCAGGCCTGGCGGGTCAGCCCGCCTGCTCCTGGCTCTCGAGCCAGCGCTGCGCATCGAGTGCCGCCATGCAGCCAGTGCCCGCGCTGGTAATGGCCTGACGGTAGACATGGTCCTGGACGTCGCCGGAAGCGAAGACGCCTTCCACGCTCGTCATGGTGGCCAGACCCTGCAGTCCGCTGCGGGTGACGATGTAACCGTTGGCCATGTCGATCTGCCCCGCAAACAGCCCGGTATTGGGCTCGTGACCAATGGCGATGAAGACGCCATGCAAGGTCTTGTCCTCGGTGGTGCCTGTCTGAACATTGCGCACGCGCATACCCGTGACGCCGCTGCCGTCGCCCAGCACCTCGTCCAGTACGCTGTTCCAGCGCACCTCGACCTTGCCCGCCTGCACCTTGGCCATCAGCTTGTCGATCATGATTGCTTCGGCCTTGAAGCGGTCGCGCCGGTGCACCATGGTGACCTTGCTGGCAATGTTCGACAGATACAGCGCTTCTTCCACGGCTGTGTTGCCGCCGCCCACGACCGCCACTTCCTGGTTGCGATAGAAAAAGCCGTCGCAGGTGGCGCACCCCGAGACCCCTTTGCCCATGAAGGCGGATTCCGAAGGCAGGCCCAGATACTTGGCCGATGCGCCCGTGGCGATGATCAGCGCATCACAAGTATAGCGGCCTGAGTCGCCCTGAAGTTGAAACGGCCGCCGGCTCAGGTCCACTGTATGAATCTGGTCAAAGACCATTTCGGTGTCGAAGCGCTCGGCATGCTGCTGAAAGCGCTGCATCAGGTCCGGGCCCTGAACGCCGCTGGCATCGGCTGGCCAGTTGTCGACGTCAGTCGTGGTCATCAACTGGCCGCCCTGCGCCAGACCGGTGATCAGGACCGGCTTCAGGTTGGCCCGGGCCGCGTAAATGGCTGCTGTATAACCGGCTGGGCCGGAACCGAGAATCAGGAGCCGGCAGTGCCTGGCGTCGCTCATGGTTGCCTCTGGAGGAGTGATGTGCTGTAAAAACAAACAGTTGCTGGCGGCAGTTCATGCAAATCCTTTGAAAACGCCAGCGCTTCGTGCAAAATCATACAAGTTGACATCCGTTGATCGTGCCGTGCCCCTCCCGGATGAGGTTCGAGTGCACGCTCTCGACGGCCACAACCCCTCATTTGGAGTTAGCCATGTCGCTTGAAGCCAACAAGGCATTTTTGAAGCGGGTACCGCTCTTTTCCGGTCTTGGTGAGCGTCAGCTCGAGAAGGTCGCCGCGGGAAGTGTGCGCCGTTCGTTCGCAAGAGGTCGCATGGTGGTTGCAGAAGGCGAGCCGTCCAGCGCCCTGTACATCCTGCTGGTCGGGAGGGCTAAGGTGCAGCGTTCCGACTCCGAGGGCAAGGAGGTCATTCTGGCCGTGCTGGGGTCGGGCGAATGCGTGGGTGAGATGAGCCTGATCGATGACGCGCCGCGCTCGGCCAGTGTAATCACCATGGAGTCCTGCGAATTCATGGCCATCAACAAGGAAACCTTCCTGGCCACCCTCGAGGAAAATCCGCCGATCGCGCTCAAGATCATGAAGGGTCTGGTCAAGCGCCTGCGTGAAGCCGATCGTAAGATCGAGACGCTGGCGCTTCTGGACGTTTATGGCCGTGTGGCACGCGTTCTGCTCGACTTCTCCGAGGAAATCGATGGCGAACGTGTGGTCAAGGGTAAGCTGCCCCGCCAGGAAATCGCCAAGATGATCGGCGCTTCGCGTGAGATGGTGTCGCGGGTCATGAAGGGCCTGGAAGTCGAGGGCTATATCGTGGCGGGCGAGTCCGGGCACCTCGTGTTGCGCGAAAAGCTCAGCAACTACCTGCAGTAACAAACTGATGGCGCGCGTGCTCAGGGCGGGCCCGGCGCTGGGTCGGGACGGATCGGTCGGGGTAGCAGGCGCCACTGCGTCGGCAGGGTCCTTGCTGCCGGAGCGACTGATCGTCTTGCTGCGTGAGAGCCGCTGGCTGGTCCAGTGTTGTATTGCGGTATTTCTCGCGCTCATCCTGCTGAGCTACCACCCCGCAGACCCAGGCTGGTCTCATGCCGTTGGCGGGCGCTCCATTCAAAACCTGGGTGGGCGTCTTGGAGCATGGTTTGCCGATCTGCTGCTGTACCTGTTTGGCATGACTGCCTGGTTGTGGGCAGTCTTTCTGATGTTTCGTGTGGTGTCCGGATATCGGCAGTTGCACCCGAGCTCGGTGGCAGATCGCGCAGCCGCGCTGGACGCACCAAGGTTCGGCTGGGACCGCTGGCTGGGTTTTGCGCTGCTGTTTGCCGGCTGCATGATGCTCGAAGCCTCGCGGATGCCTGGCCTGTCGGGCCGTTTGCCCTTTGCCCCGGGCGGTGTGGTCGGCCACGGCCTGGCGGTGCCCTTGCTTGAGCATCTGGGCTCGGTAGGCGGCACTCTGCTGATGCTGATGCTGAGCGCCATCGGTTTTTCCCTGGCAACTGGCGCGTCCTGGTTGACCATCTTCGAGAAGGTCGGCGCCACGCTAGAAGGCACCGTGCTGTGGGTGGTCAACACGCTGGAGGCCCGTCATGATCGGCGCGAAGGCGAGCGCGCGGCTTCGGTGCGCAAAGAGACCGTCGAGGTCAAGCGGCGCATCCTCACCGACGACCCGGAGCCTGTGCGCATCGAGCCGCCAGTGGCGCCCGCGCAACCCTCCGAGCGGGCCCAGCGTGAGCGGCAAAAGCCGCTCTTCACCGATCTGCCGGCCGATACCGAACTGCCCCCGTTGTCCCTGCTCGATCCACCACCCGAAGTACGCGACACGGTAGCGCCGGAGACGCTCGAATACACCTCTCGGCTCATCGAAAAGAAACTGTCCGATTTCGGTGTGACGGTCAACGTGGTGGCCGCTTACCCGGGGCCGGTCATCACGCGCTACGAGATCGAGCCGGCCACCGGCGTCAAGGGCTCGGTCATCGTCAATCTGGCCAAGGATCTGGCGCGTGCCTTGTCGCTCACGTCCATCCGGGTCGTCGAGACCATCCCGGGCAAGAGTCTGATGGGCCTTGAGCTGCCCAACCCGCGGCGCCAGCCGGTGCGCCTGTCGGAAGTGCTGGGCTCTCAGGTGTACGCCGATTCCGCCTCGCCGGTCACCCTGGTGCTAGGGCATGACATTGCCGGGCGCCCGACCGTGGCTGATCTGGCCAAAATGCCGCACCTGCTTGTGGCGGGCACGACCGGCTCAGGCAAATCGGTGGGCATCAATGCGATGCTCTTGTCGTTGCTTTACAAGGCCGAGCCCACGGAAGTCAGGATGATCCTGATCGATCCGAAGATGCTCGAGCTCAGCACCTACGAGGGCATTCCGCATCTGCTTGCGCCGGTAGTCACCGACATGCGTCAGGCCGGCCATGCGCTCAACTGGTGTGTGGCCGAGATGGAGCGCCGCTACCGTCTTATGAGCAAGCTGGGGGTGCGCAACCTGTCGGGTTACAACACCAAGATCGCCGAGGCTACGAAGAAAGGCGAGTTCATCTACAACCCGTTCTCGATCACGCCCGATGCGCCCGAGCCGCTGGGCAAGTTACCGGTCATCGTGGTGGTGATCGACGAGCTCGCCGACCTGATGATGGTCGTCGGCAAGAAGATCGAGGAGCTGATTGCGCGTCTCGCACAGAAGGCGAGGGCAGCAGGCATTCATCTGATTCTGGCCACACAGCGCCCCTCGGTGGACGTGATCACGGGCCTGATCAAGGCCAATATTCCGACGCGCATCGCCTTTCAGGTGTCGTCGCGCATCGACTCCCGGACCATCCTGGATCAGATGGGTGCTGAGGCGTTGCTGGGGCAGGGCGACATGCTCTACATGCCGCCCGGCACAGGAATACCGGTGCGTGTGCATGGTGCCTTCGTGGACGATGACGAGGTGCATCGTGTCGTGGCCCACTGGAAGGCCCGAGGCGGCGAACCCGATTATGTCGAGGGCATTCTGGATGGTGCGGTCGATGCTGAATCGGTGGACCCGGGCAGTGCAGTGGGGTTCGGCGGTCTGCAGGCCACGCTTCAGGAGGCCGGTGTCGATGGCGAATCCGATGCCCTCTACGATCAGGCGGTCGCAATCGTCCTGCAGCACAAGCGTGCTTCCATCTCGCTGGTTCAGCGGCACCTGCGCATCGGCTACAACCGGGCTGCGCGTCTGCTCGAGCAAATGGAGAAGTCGGGGGTGGTCTCTGCGATGGCCACCAATGGCAACCGCGACATCATCGTGCCGCGTCGCGACGACGACTGAGCGCTGCGCCGCAGCCGAGTGTCAAGGCTCAGTCCTCACACAGGTAACATGCGCATCATGACAATCGCTTTTTCGCGCTGCGGCGCTTTGCCCCTGGCCTGGCCCTGCCTTGAACGAGCACTGCGCGCGGTGGTGGTCGCGCTGGTCGTTGTCCTGAGCGGCATGCCGCAGGCCGCCAATGCTTCCGCCCTCGAGCAGTTGCGCGAATTCGTTTCATCCACGCGTTCTGCGCGAGGTGAATTCACGCAGCAGCAGATGCTGGGCAGTGGTCGAAGCGGCCAGTCATCAAGCGGCACATTTGCCTTCGCACGACCCGGAAAGTTTCGCTGGGAGGTCGCGCGGCCTTATGAGCAACTGGTCGTGACCGATGGCGAGCGCGTTCATTTTTATGACAAGGACCTGCGCCAGGTGACGGTTCGCAAAGTGACCGAGGCCATCAGCGCCACGCCCGCGGCCATTCTCTTCGGCTCCAACGATCTGGAGGCCAACTTCACCGTGACTGATGGCGGCACGGTCGACGGACTGGAATGGCTTGAGGCTGTGCCGCGCAACAAGGAGTCGGGCTTCGATCGCATTCGCATCGGCTTCAAGGGCGGTCTGCCTGCAGCCATGGATGTGCGCGATGCGTTTGGGCAGGTGAATCGGTTCACCTTCAAGGCCATCGAGCGCAACCCTTCACTCGACGCCACCCAGTTTCGTTTCACGGCGCCCAAGGGCGTCGATATCGTCCAGTAGCGGTCGCGCCGCTCATGCTGCGTGCGGGCACACCGCTGGCCGAGGCGATGCGTCCGGCGCGCATCGACGAGGTGGTCGGCCAGCAGCATCTGCTGGGGCCTGGCATGCCGCTGCGTTCGGCCATTGATGCCGCCCGACCGCACTCCATGCTCCTGTGGGGGCCGCCAGGCGTGGGCAAGACCACGCTGGCCCGATTGCTGGCGCAGGCCTTTGATTGCCGTTTCATCGCGCTCTCGGCCGTGCTCGCGGGCGTCAAGGACATCCGGGAGGCCGTGGAGCAGGCTCGCCTCAACCTTCAGGCAGGCGCGCGCGGCACGATCGTGTTCGTCGACGAGGTGCACCGCTTCAACAAGGCCCAGCAGGATGCCTTCCTCCCGCATGTCGAATCGGGACTGTTCGCATTCGTGGGCGCGACCACCGAAAATCCGTCCTTTGAAGTCAACAACGCGTTGCTGTCCCGAGCCGCAGTCTATGTGTTGCGCCGGCTGGAGCCGCAGGACCTGCATCAACTGATCGACCGGGCCTGTGCGCAGCATCTGGGTGGCTTGTCCGTTGAAGCCGCTGCCGCGCAACTGCTGATCGAATCGGCCGATGGCGACGGACGCCGACTGCTCAACCACCTCGAGCAGGCTGCCACCGCAGCCGGCGTATTCGACCAGCAGCCTGCCGACGCTGAACCCATTCTGCTGGATGCGCAGACCGTGTCGCGTGTGCTGGCCGAGCGGGTCCGTCATTTCGACAAGGGCGGCGACGCGTTTTACGACCTGATTTCAGCGCTGCACAAGACCGTGCGAGGCTCTCACCCCAACGCCGCGCTCTATTGGCTGGTGCGCATGCTCGACGGTGGCGCAGATCCCCACTACCTGGCCCGACGCTTGGTGCGCATGGCGATCGAGGATGTTGGGCTGGCCGATCCCAGAGCCTTGCGCCTCGCACTGGATGCAGCCGAAGTCTACGAGCGGCTGGGCTCACCGGAGGGTGAATTGGCGCTGGCGCAGGCGACCCTGTACCTCGCGAGCGCTGCCAAGTCCTCGGCCGGCTATGACGCCTATAACGCCGCGCGCGCATTCGTGAAGCAGGGCGCGTCGCAGCCTGTGCCGGTGCATTTGCGCAATGCGCCCACGCGTCTGATGAAATCGCTGGGTTACGGGCGCGAGTATCGCTACGCACACGACGAGCCCCATGCCTATGCGGCCAACGAGCGCTACATGCCCGATGGCATGGATGAGCCGCAGTGGTATCAGCCGGTGCCGCGTGGACTGGAGTCGAAAATCGCCGACAAGCTGGATTGGCTGCGCAGCCTGGACGAGGAGGCCAGGCGGGGCCGCTAGAATGCTGCCCATGCTCGATATTCAGACACTTCGCAAGGACCTCGACGGCGTCGCATCGCGGCTGGCAGCCAGAGGCTATCCACTGGACACTGAGGCCTTTGCAGCCCTGGAGGCCGAACGCAAGGCGGTGCAGACCCGCACCGAAGCCTTGCAGGCGCGGCGCAATGCACTGTCCAAATCCATCGGTCAGCTCAAGTCTCGCGGCGAAGACGCCTCGGCGGTCATGCAGGAAGTGTCCGAACTGGCTGATGAGCTGAAGGCGGGCGATGCGCGCACCGAACGTGTCCTGGCGCAGCAGACCGCGTTCATGCTCAGCGTGCCGAACCTGCCCCATGAATCAGTGCCGCAAGGCGCCTCGGAAGCCGACAACAAGGAAGTGCGCCGCTGGTCGCCGCAGGGCCTGGAGCCTCAGGCGCTAGGCTTTGAGGCCCGCGACCATGTCGATCTGGGCGAACCCCTTGGGCTCGATTTTGCAGCGGGTGCCAAGCTCGCAGGCGCACGTTTTTCGGTCATGAAAGGGCCGATTGCGCGGCTGCACCGTGCGCTCTCCCAGTTCATGCTGGACGTGCACACCAGCGAGCATGGCTACACCGAGTGCTATACGCCCTACATCGTCAACGCTGAAACCCTGCGCGGCACCGGGCAGTTGCCCAAGTTCGAGCAGGACTTGTTCGCAGCGAAAAAGGGCGGGCAGGATGCCGACCCCGCAGAGGACGCTAGCGATGGTTCGCAGGCTGGCCCGCTGTATCTGATTCCGACCTCTGAAGTGCCGCTTACCAACCTCGTGCGCGGCGAGATCCTGCCGGGCGATGCCCTGCCGATGCGCCTGACCGCGCATACGCCGTGTTTTCGCTCGGAAGCCGGCTCGCATGGCCGGGATACCCGCGGCATGATCCGCCAGCATCAGTTCGACAAGGTCGAGATGGTGCAGATCGTGCAGCCCGAGGCTTCGTACGAAGCACTCGAGCAGATGGTGGGGCATGCAGAAAAAATTCTGCAGCGGCTTGAGTTGCCTTATCGCGTGATGGCGCTGTGCACAGGCGACATGGGGTTCGGTGCGGCCAAGACCTACGATCTGGAGGTCTGGTTGCCGGCGCAGGGCGCCTACCGTGAAATCTCGTCATGCTCGAACTGCGAGGCATTTCAGGCGCGGCGCATGCAGGCACGGTTTCGCAATGCCCAGGGCAAGACCGAGCTGGTGCACACGTTGAATGGCTCAGGTCTTGCAGTCGGCCGCACCCTGGTGGGGGTCCTCGAAAACCACCAGCAGCCTGATGGCTCCATCCGCATCCCCAAGGCCCTGCAGCCCTGGATGGGGGGGGTCGAGGTGATCAGGGCCTGAGCACAGTGACCGTGCTGACTGCGTTGGCAGCCGCGTTGTAGGTCAGGTTTGTCCCCTTGATGCTGTTGGCGGTAAAGACCGTCTGAGCCGTTTTGCCGGACAGGCTGCCACTGGTGATGGTGCATTTGCCGAAGGCGTCGGTGGTGCAGCTGAGCGCCGATCCGCCGGCGCTGAAGCTGCCCGTCACAACGGCGCCTCCCACGGCGGTCTTCAGCGCGATCTGCACCCTGGCCTGCCAGCTGTTGCGCACCGCCACGGACGAGCCTGTCAGCGCGCCGACCGAGACTTCGGTGACAGGCGTCGGCTGCGGCGCAGGTTGATTGCCGTCGGGTAGTGCAGCAAACAGCAGAAGATTCGGCGAGCCCGCGCCAGCATCGCTCACCTTGCCGATACTGGCTGCGTTGCGGATCGCTTGCTGAATCGATGCAGGCGTTGCAGCTGGCGAAGTTTGCAGCATTAGTGCGGCCACGCCGGCCACATGCGGTGAGGCCATCGAGGTGCCACTGATGGTGCGCGTGGACACTTTCGAGTCGATCCAAGCCGAGGTAATGGCGGATCCTGGCGCATACAGGTCAAGGCAGGTTCCATAGTTTGAATACGGCGCCCGCGCGTCCGTACTCCCGCTGGCCCCTACGGTCAGCGCAGAAGGCTCACGGGCCGGCGACGCATTGCAGGCGTCGGCACTATCGTTTCCGGCGGCGGTCACCACGGTGATGCCGGCCGCGACCGCCTTGGCTACCGCCGCGTCCAGAGCGCTTGATGCGCCACCCGAGAGCGACAGGTTGATGACGGCGGGTTTGCGTGCGTTAGCGGTGATCCAGTCCAGTCCGGCGATCACGCCGCTAGTGGTGCCTAAGCCTGTGCAATCCAGTACGCGTACCGAAACCAGTGCTGCGCTTTTCGCAATGCCCCAGGTCGTGCCTGCGAGGGTGCCGGCCACATGCGTGCCGTGACCATTGCAATCGAGACTGCCCTGACCATCGCTGATCGCGGTGGCGCCTGCCCCCACGCGTCCCGACACCTCAACATGCGTGGGAAGAATGCCTGTGTCCACCACATAGGCGGTGACGCCCACACCGCTCGCCTCGTAGGTATAGGTGCCGGTCAAAGGCAAGTCGCGCTGGTCCGTCCGATCCAACCCCCAGCTGGCCCCGCTTTGCGTGACCGCCGTGGCACGCACTTCCTGTACCTGCTCCACATAGTTGACCTGCGGCGAGCGTTCCATCGCTTCGATGAAGGCATCGACGGCGCCCAGGGGCAGGGTGACTGCAAACCCCTTGAGTGCCTGGCTGTAGATGAAATCCACCTTGGCCGATCGCCCGGCGCTCAGTCGGCTGGCTTCGACGCCCGGGTCACTCACGGAGTCCTTGAAGACCACCAGCAGCCGTTCGCTCGCAGCACGCGCAGCGGCCTTTTCCTCGGCAGAAAGGGCTTGCGCGTCGTCCAGGGCCAGATTCACGGCAGTCTCCTGAACGCCGCTTTGTGCGGCCGGAGACTCTTCGGCTCCCGAGCCGCCACACGCAGACAAGCTGCCCAGTGCGGCACAGATCGCAGCAAAAAGCCCGACTCGGCGGGCGCTGACAGGGATGGTAATCATGGTGCTAAGACGTTTGAAAGAGGTCGATAACGTCTAGCGTAGCCGTAGCCGCGAGCGGCTTGTGTCCGAAGCGCTCAGACTTTGTGTCGCGCGACAAGTGGTCGCAAGTGGATTGAAACCGCCGCTCAGGTGGTGATGCAGACCGCCGGTCGGCATCGGTCCTCCGTTGATCGTTCTCGCATGGACGACCAAACGTGACAGGGTGGGTAGACCACGTCCCTAACGCACAGTCAGCCCGAGGTTCGGTCGCACCGGTGATCGGCGGACGATGGACTCATTTACCGCCCACCATCCTGTCCGTTTGCCGGTGATCAGGGCTCTCAAGGCGTCGTTGGACAAGTCAGCGTCGCAAAGTTCGACACATCGAGTTGCCTGCTGCCAACGACCAGCCCATTCAAATTCGAATTCACCTTGGCTGCCGCAAGGATGGCCGTCTTGATCTGAGCACCCGTCGCGCTGGGACACTTCGAGGCAAAGAGGGCCGCGGCGCCGGCCACGTGCGGCGTGGCCATCGAAGTGCCGGCGTAATACGCATAACTAGCGTTGCCACCCGAGGTGGGTACCGTCGACAAAATATTGGTACCGGGTGCAGCAATATCCACCGTGGTTGCGCCGTAGTTTGAAAAGCTCGCGCGTGCGCCGGCTGAATTGATGGCGGCCACCGAGATCATGTTCGGAAGCCTGTAGCTCGCCGGATAGCTTGGGGTGGCATCAATATTCACATTGCTGTTGCCGGCTGCGACCACAAACAAAATGCCTTCGGCGCCGGATGTATTAATCGCATCGCGAAGCGCCGACGAGAATCCGCCACCGCCCCAGGAGTTGTTGGTGGCAACGATCTTCAATCCTTGCTTTTTCTTGAGCATGGTGAGGTAGTTGACCGCGGCAATGGCATTGGCCGTGGTGCCGCCGTTCGTACCCAGGAATTTGGCAGAGATGAGCTTGGCCGACGGACACATACCAAACCCGC
>DGIT01000012.1 GCA_002386465.1 Burkholderiales bacterium UBA4615
CAGGCTCGTGCCGGTTTGCTGCCCACCGTCAATGCCACGGCGGGCGCCAACTTCAACGCGGTGAACAACAGCATCACCTCGCAGCGTGCGTACGACGCGCAATCGCTGGGGTTGGCGGCCAATTTGCCTGTCTATCGGCCTGCCAACCGCGAAACCTGGAAGCAGAGCGAACTGTCAGTTGAAATCGCCGAGATGCAGCTGATGCAGGCGCAGCAGGATCTGATCCTGCGCGTATCCACCGCTTATTTCGATGTGCTGGCCGCGCAAGACAGCCTGGCGGTGGTGCAGGCACAGGGCCGCGCTTTTGCCGAGCAGTTCGAGTCCGCGCGACGCAATTTCGAAGTCGGCACCGCAACGATCACCGACCAGCAGGAAGCGCAGTCCAGGCTCGACCTCACCCGCGCTCAGGAGGTCTCGATTCGCAATGACCTCGAGGTGAAGCGCGCCTTACTGGCCCAGTTGATCGGGCGACCGGTCGATGCGCTCGACACGCTGCGTCGCGACCTCGACATCAGCACGCCTGCAGCGGCCCGCGAGGGAGAGTGGGCGGCCATCGCCCGGCAAGGCAATTTCCTTGTGCGACAGGCCGAAGTGGCCAAGGAAGTGGCCGACCGGGAAATCATGAAGCAGCGTGCCGGCCATATGCCCACGCTGGATCTCGTCGGTCAGGCCAATACCGGTCGCGGCACGGGCGGCCAGACCGCAGCCAACCTGATTGGCGTGCGCACGCAATTCGCGCAGCTCGGCCTGCAGCTGGCCCTGCCGCTCTACTCCGGTGGCTCCATCGATGCCAAGGTGCGTGAGGCGATTGCGCTGCAGGGCAAATCGGAATTCGACCTGGAGAATGCCCGTCGCGTGGCCGAACAGTCGGCACGACAGGGTTTCCTCGGCGTGCGCAGCGGCATCGAGCAGGTGCGTGCCCTGACTGCGGCCGAACGCTCAAGCCAACTGGCGCTGGAGTCAAACCAGTTGGGTTATCAGGTGGGCGTGCGGATCAACATCGATGTCCTCAATGCGGCGCAGCAGCTCTTTTCCACACAGCGCGATCTGGCCAAGGCGCGTTATGACGTGCTGCTCAATGGCCTGCGACTGCGCAATACCGCGGGCGAGCTGACCGAAGAAGAAGTGGCCAAGGTGAACGCACTGCTTGAGGCACCGCGCGCGCCAGCGGTGGGCGTGACCACCAGCGGGTCAACGTTTCCGCGGGCGCCTGCGCCGGGTGCGGTGACTGGGCCGGCGTCGGGAGCGCCTGCTGCGTCAGGGGGTGCGGGGGCTGGGGCTGCCTCGTCAGCGGTGGGTTCGCCAGCTGTCGGGACAGGGGCGACTCCGGGTGTAGACGGAAGCCGCGGCGGTCGATCGGGTGTGCCGCGGGCGCCGACTCGCTGAGACGGTTAGGTTCAGCTCGCGCGACTGTCCAAGCGCTCCAGCATCGGCCCCAGCGCCTCAAGCGTGCGAAGTGTGGCGCCACGGTGATTCGAGGTGAAGCCCTGCCCGGCCTGCGCCATGGCGACCCGCGCGGGTTCATCGCCCAGTAACTGCAGCGCAGCAGTCACGGCCTGGGCTGCATCCGGTACCTGACGCACCGCACCGGCAGCCAGCGCCTGCTGCGCGGCTTCGGCAAAGTTATAAGTGCTCGGGCCCAGAATCACCGGGCAGCCGGCCGCACAGGGTTCGATGAGGTTTTGAGAGCCGAATGGCAGCAGCGACCCGCCCATGATCGCCACGTCAGCCAGCGCGTACCAGGCATCCATCTCGCCCATTGAATCGCCGATGAGGAGGTCGATGGTGTGAGCATCGAAAGCAGGATCATCAAGTACGGCGCGGCGTGCGACACGCAGGCCGGTTGCTTCAGCGTCGCGCACCACGGTGTCGAAGCGCTGTGGATGGCGAGGGACGATGACGAGCAAGGGTGAGGTTGAATGCCCTGGGCTGTGAGTGCCGCCAGCGGTCGTGGCGTCATGCGCGCCTGCACCCTGCCAAGCCTGTATCAGTAACGCTTCCTCTCCTTCGCGGGTGCTGGCCGCCAATATCACTGGTCGCTCTAACCGCGCGCGCCAACCTCTCCCGCGCTCAAGCAAGACCTCATCCGGCGCGTTGTCGAATTTCAGGTTGCCGGTGATGGCATTGACAGGCCTACCCAGCAGTTGCGCAATGCGGGTCGCATCGGCTTCAGACTGCGCCAGCACGCAAGCCAGCCGCTGCGCCGCAGGAATAATCAGGGCACGCTGACGCAGCCCACGTTCAAGAGACTTCTGCGACAGGCGCGCACTCACCAGCGCCACTGGTACATCGGCCTGAGTCGCCGCAGCCATGAGGTTTGGCCAGAGCTCGGTTTCCATCAGCAGGCCCACGGTTGGTCTCCAGGCGTGCAGAAAACGCCGCTGCGCGCCAGCCTGGTCGTATGGGAGATAGGCCTGATGGAAACGGTCGCCTAAGGACTTGGAAAAGAGCTCATGCGCGGTCTCGCGCCCGGTGGGCGTCATGCAGGTGATCAGCACGTGCGCCTGCGGGTACTTCGCGGCCAAGGCCTTGACCAGAGGCTGTGCGGCGCGCGTTTCGCCCACCGAAACTGCGTGTAGCCAGATGAGCGGCTCCGAACCTGCCCTGCGCGGATGCCATCCGAAGCGCTCACCCCAGTGGACACGGTAGGCCGGCTGACGGATCGAGCGCCACAGCAGATACGCCATGGCAAACGGGGTGGCGAGCAGCCAGGCGAGGGAGTAGAGCAGACGCATTGAAAGTGCTACCACCCGCCTCAGAAAGTTCGCCAAGCTTCCAGCGGCAGCTCTTCTTCCTTGATCGTGGCGTTGTAGGCGGCGATTAAGGCTGCGTACTCCCGTTGCCACGAACTGACCGAGCCGGGGTCATGCTCTGGATCAGGGCTCTGGTCGTCCAGTGCTTCGGGAGAGTGCACGATGGGATTGCGTAAAGAATTGAAGGACGAGTTTACAGTCGGAGGGTGGCGGGTCTCCGGTCTTGCGATACAGGCCCTTGCACTACCACCCAAAAGGGCATAGTGTGCACAAATTAATGTACACACATCAATTGATGCGCCTGTCCCATGTCTGAACAAACAACCCGAGTCTTCAACAACGGCAACAGTCAAGCCGTGCGCATTCCTGCTGAGTTTCGACTAAGCACTGATCGGGTCATCATTTCTCGCAATAAGCGGGGGGAACTGATCCTGCGACCGATCACGGTGAGGCGCGGAACCGCATTGCTCAAGGCACTCGAACAGTTCGACGACGACTTCATCGAAGCATTGCAAGACGACCGCGCAACTCCGCTGCCTATCCAGGACCGCGAGCCGCTGTGAAATTCCTCCTGGATACCGATACTTTGATCTACTTGATCAAACGTCGACCTGCAGCGGTCGCCGCACGCGTTGATCAGTTGTCGTCGGACGACGAGTTGTGCATGTCTTTTGTCAGCTGGGCCGAACTGCTCAAGGGTGCTGAGCGGAGCATGCGCAAGCCGGAAGTCTTGCGTCAGCTCAACCTGTTGGCGCGCGAAATCTCCGTGAAATACCCCACCGATTCCGGCATCTGCCACCACTATGCTCAACAAGCGGCCTTGCTCAAGGAGCGCGGCACGCCCATCGGCGGCAATGACCTCTGGATTGCGGCACATGCGCTGGCAATGGATGCCACGCTGGTCACTCACAACCAGCAGGAATTCTCGCGAATCAGTGGATTGAGAATGGAAGACTGGGTGTCCTAGTCCATCCTCAAAACGGCACCTTCGCCCCTGGCGCTACTGCACTGATGGCCGCCTTGAACGCGGCCTGAATCCGAGCCAGCGCCTGCGGATTATCAGCCTCAAAACGCGTGACCACCACCGGCGTGGTGTTCGATGCGCGAGCCAGGCCGAAGCCGTCGGGGTATTCCACGCGCACGCCATCGATGGTGATGACTTCGTCGGAACCCTCGAACTTGGCGTTGCGCTGAAGCGCATCAATCAGCTTGAAGTTCTCGCCCTCGGCGGTGTGGATATGCAGCTCGGGCGTAGCGCTGGCGTCGGGCAGGGCTTCCAGCACCGCGCTGGGGTTGGCCGAGCGCGACAGAATTTCGAGCAGGCGCGCGCCGGTGTACAGGCCATCGTCAAAGCCGTACCAGCGATCGTTGAAGAACACGTGCCCGCTCATCTCGCCGGCCAACGGTGCGCCGGTTTCCTTGAGCTTGGCCTTGATGAGCGAGTGCCCGGTCTTCCACATGAGCGGCGTGCCGCCGTGCTTGCGTACCCATGTGGCCAGATTGCGGGTGCACTTCACGTCGTAGATGATCTGGCCGCCGGGCCGATGCGCCAGCACGTCCTGCGCATAGAGCATGAGCTGGCGGTCGGGCCAGATGATTTGCCCACTCTTGGTGACCACGCCCAGGCGGTCGCCGTCGCCATCGAAGGCCAGGCCGATCTCGGCATCGGTTTCCTTCAGGCAGCGAATCAGGTCCTGCAGGTTTTCGGGGTGGGCCGGATCGGGATGGTGATTGGGGAAGTTGCCGTCGACCTCGGTGAAGAGCTCGGTCACCTCGCAACCCAGCGACTTGAAGAGTTGCGGGGCCAGTGCGCCCGCCACGCCGTTACCGCAATCAATCGCGATCTTCATGGGCCGCGAGAGCTTCACATCGCCCAGGATCTTGGCGAGGTATTCGGCCGTGACATCGCGCTTCGTAACGCGACGCGGCGCGTTGGCATCAAGCCGGCCTGCAAAGGCCGGATCAACGATCGCCTTGTACAGCCCCGTGATGTCGTCGCCATAGAGCGTCTTGCCGCCCATCATCATCTTCAGGCCGTTGTACTCGGGCGGGTTGTGGCTACCCGTGACCGCCACGCCCGAGCCGGTGCCGGTGAGCACGGTGGCGTAGTAGACGACCGGGGTTGGCACCATGCCGATGTCGATCGCCTCAATACCCGCAGAGTTGATGCCCTTGGTGAGCGCGTCGATCAGGCGCGGACCGGACAAGCGACCGTCGCGACCGACCACGATGGCCGGGATGTTCTGGGCCTTGGCGATCAGGCCGAGCGCCGCGCCCACACCTTGGGCGGCGGCGTCAGTGAGGGTGACCTTGGAGGGATCACCGTCGACGATGCCCCGGATGTCGTAGGCTTTGAAGATGGAGGGGGAGAGTTGCAAGAAAGGCTCCGTGGAACTT
>DGIT01000150.1 GCA_002386465.1 Burkholderiales bacterium UBA4615
TACAACCAGCGTCTGTCCGAAGCACGTGCCAACTCGGTGAAGTCGTTCCTGACGACACTGGGTATCCCGGCAGGTGTGATCTCGGCATCCGGCGCTGGTGAATCACAGCCCAAGATCACCGAGGCCGATTGCCGTGCCAAGGGCGCAAAGAACCAGAGCCAGTTGGTGGCCTGCCTGGCCCCGGACCGTCGCGTGGAACTGAGCGTCACGGGCACAGGTACCCGTCCCTGATTGGTTTGTCGCGCAACACCCAGGCCAGGCACTCCGGTGCGAGGCCTGATCAGAACGGCCCTTCGGGGCCGTTTTTTTTACGGTCAGCGCTCCCCTGCCTGCATGCCGCTTTTTCGTACGCCACCCCTGCGCCCGGTGGCGCGGCGTATCACGCACGCGCACAATGCAGGGCTTCGCATCCTTCTTCTTCGGAGCCTCCAATGCCCCTGCGCCCTTTCATGCGCCAGCCTGCGCCTTCAGAAATGCCTTCCCGCTCGCGCCGCGCCACGCTCGCACTCGTCCTGGCCTGCGCCGGGCTGGGGTCGGTCACAGGTGTGCAGGCTCAAACCGCAACCACCTCGCCTTCGAACGCGGTCACTGGCGGCTTCGGTTCCAACAGCGGCCATATGAACGCCAGCAACTGGTACGACGACCGCTGGTACCTCTCTGCGCTGGTCGGCTATGTCTGGACCGATTCGGCACGCCAGGCGGACAACGGAGTGCCCTATGGATTTGCGGTGGGCAAACCGATCAGCCCGAACTGGAACCTGGAACTGCGCGGTCTGTACGAGAAACTCAACGGTGAGACCGACGGCCCCGGGAACTACCGCAACTGGACGGCCAGCGTGGACGCCCAGTGGTTCTTCATGGGTCGAGCTGGCTCCGATCGATGGAACGCCATCCAGCCCTATGCGGTGGCCGGCGTCGGCCTGATCAACGACAAGAACCGGGTCAAGAGCGGCACCAGCCTGATGGCCCATGGCGGCATCGGCGCAACCTGGGCCTTTTCGCGTTGGGGCAGGCTGGTGATCGACGGGCGCTATCGGTTTGATGACAACCGCGACAAAGTCAACCGTGGCCGCGACGACAACTTCAGCGAATGGATCGTGACGTTCGGCCTGCAGATACCGCTTGGTCCTGTGCCGGAGTTGAGCGCTCCCTCGCGCACCGCCGTCATCGCGCCCGCACCGATGCCGATCTCCCCACCGGCGGTGGTCACGCCCCCTGCACCCCTGACGGTCGCACCGCCGCCAGCGGTGGCCACGCCGGTCACGCGCACGGTCGATATCTCTGCGGACGGCATGTTCGGCTTTGACCGGGCGGATCTGTCTGACACCGGGCGCAGCCGCATCGAACAAACCATCAGCGGGTTGCGACAGTCGGGCATGGGCGAGCTGAGCAGCGTGCGCATTGTTGGTCACACCGATCCGCTGGGCAGCGAGGCCTACAACCTGAAGCTGTCGGCTGCGCGTGCTGAATCCGTCAAGGCGCACATGACAACGCTGGGCGTGCCGGCCGCAGTGATCGCGGCCTCTGGTGCCGGAAAATCACAGCTCAAGGTGACTGAGGCTGACTGCCGTGCCAAGGGCGAAGCTGGCAACCGCGATGCCCTGATCCGATGCCTGGCGCCCAACCGGCGCGTCGAAATCACCGCCACCGGATCACCCAAGCGCTGATCGGTTGATCGGCTCAAGCGCCGCCTCAAAACAACTTCACTGATCGCAGCCCTTTTTTGACTCACGCCACCATGAACAGCGAATCTGTCAGTATCGAACGGCAAGGCCGGATTGCCATCGTGAGGCTCGACCGTCGCGACGGGCGCAACGCCCTGTCGATGCAGGTGTGCCGCGAGCTGACCCGTGCAGCCCGCAGCTTTGATGACGACCCGGATGTCTCGGCCGTCATCCTCACCGGCACCCCTGAGGTGTTCAGCATGGGGGCCGACCTGCGGGACGAGGAGCTCAAACGTTCGCGGGAAGCACGCCTGGCCGAGCGACGCCTCGCCATGCAAACCGGCGGACGCATGTGCCGGGCCTGGGAGGAACTGGAGCCGCTCACGATCGCAGCGATCGAGGGCTGGTGCATCGGTGGTGGCGCGGCCCTGGTGGCCGCCTGTGACCTGCGAGTGGCCTCTGACGCCGCCACGTTCTATGTGCCGGAAATAGAACGAGGCATGAACCTGTCCTGGGGGGCTGTGCCGCGCATTACACGCCTGGTAGGCCCCGCCCGGGCGAAACGCGCGGTCATCCTGGCTGAAAAAATTCGCGGCGCACAGGCCCTTGAGTGGGGTCTGGTCGATGAGTCGTGCCCGCCCGGAGGCAGCTTCGAGGCCGCGATGGCGTTGGCGCAACGGGCCGCCAGCTTGCCACCGGTCCAGATCAGGATGATCAAGCAGGCGGTCAATGCTGCCGCCTTTGCCCTGGACCGTGCGGTGAGCCATGCCGACTTCGATCAGTTCGCGCTGGCGGCCGCCTCGGGCGACTTCGCCGAGGGCGTGAACTCATTCCTGGAAAAGCGCCCGCCGCGTTATACCGGCGCTTGAACCGCCTGCCCGAGGTGGCAGGCGAGCGTGTCAGGCGCGGCTATTGAGCGCCGCGAGTGCGCTCAGGATGGCATCGCCCATGGCGACCGACCCGATGGGCGTCTCGCCGGGGGCTGCGATGTCGGCGGTGCGAGCCCCGGCATCCAGCGCCGCTTCCACGGCACGCTCGAGTAACTGCGCCTCAGCAGCGAGTTGGGCCGAATGACCCAGCATGAGTGCGGCACTCAGGATCGCCCCGATCGGATTCGCAATGCCTTGCCCTTCAATGTCCGGCGCACTGCCGTGCACGGGCTCATAAAGCGCAGCTGGCCTGCCGTCAGCGCGCAGCGCGCCCAGCGCGGCTGAAGGCAACATGCCCAGCGAAACCGACACCGCGCCCGCGCCGTCAGACAGGATGTCGCCGAACATGTTGTCGGTCACGATGACGTCGAACTGCGTCGGCGCACGCACCAGTTGCAGCGCACAGTTGTCGACCAGCATGTGCGTGAGGGCCACGTCAGCGAACTCACGCTGATGCAGGGCGGTGACGGTTTCGCGCCAAAGCACACCGGTCTCCAGCACGTTCGATTTATCGACCGAGCACAGACGATTGCGCCGCGTACGAGCTAACTCGAAGGCGAATCGCGCAACGCGTTCGATTTCGTCGGTGGCATAACGCTGGGTGTTGAAGGCTGACTTTCTGCCGTCTGGCAGCGTCTCGGTACCTCGGGGGGTGCCGAAATACAAGCCGCCGGTGTTCTCGCGCACCAGCGCAATGTCTGCCCCGCCTGCCACTTCCCGGCGAAGCGGTGCCGCCCCATCCAGAGCTGGCCAATGACGCACAGGCCGCAGGTTTGCAAAGAGGCCCAACTCACGGCGCAGCCGCAGCACACTGCCTTCGCGGCGCACCTGCATTGGGACGCCGTCGTAATTGCCGCCAATTGCACCGAAGAGGATCGCGTCTGAATCGTGGACGGCCTGCAGCGTGTGCGCAGGCAGGATGTGCCCTTGCGTCTGCCAGGCGCTGAGCCCATAGGGATGCTCTGTCAGTGCGATAGGCAGACCGCGGACATCACGAAACCAGTCGAGGACCCGGACGGCCTGGGCAATGACCTCGGGGCCCACACCGTCGCCACCGAGAACAAGGCATTTCAGAGGCTGGGCCGCCATGGCAACGGGCCGATTACTCGGGCTTGATCGGATCCAGGCGGTAGCCGAAGCCATAGACCGGCAGGAGCTTCCAGCCGGTGGATTCATCAAGCTGGAGTTTGCGTCTGACCCGGCTCACATGGGTATCGACCGTACGGGTATCGAGATCGGCGGAGACGCCCCAGACCTGCTCAAGCAGCTTGACGCGGGAGAGCAATCGTCCCGAATTCTGAAAAAGGTAAACCGCCAGGTCGAACTCTTTTTGAGTCAACGCGACAGGCTTGCCATCCACCGACACCGAGCGACGCTCGGGATCGATCTCGTAAGGGCCGACCTTGATGGTGGCCGCACGGCTGCTGCGAGCCCGGCGGGTCAGGGCATCCATGCGGGCGAGCAGCTCGAGGGCCTTAGGCGGCTTGACGATGAAATCGTCTGCGCCTTGACGCAACGCATGGACCACATCGGATTCCGCGTCACGGGCGGTGACAACGATGACAGGCAGATCCAGGCCTACCCGCTCACGCACTGCGGCCAGAACCTGCTCGCCGGAGAGCTCGGGCATCATCCAGTCAAGCAGCAGCAGGTCATAGCTCTGATTACTCAGCGACGACAGCAGCGCGGACCCTGTTTCAAAGCCGGAGGCCTTGTGACCGCCTGTCTCAACCAGCATGGTGAGGAACTGGCGTTGAAAGGCGTCGTCTTCGAGAATTGCAATGTGCATAGGGTCAGCAGACAGCGTTCAAGCCGTAAAACGGCGATTGTATGTGAAATGCGCGCGCAATGCCGTAGCAGGTCAGCCTGCGCCGCAATCTCGTCCTGCGCCTTCAGCGCTCACACCCAATGCATTGTGGCTGCGGCCGGCCAT
>DGIT01000053.1:0-2694 GCA_002386465.1 Burkholderiales bacterium UBA4615
GCGCGCGTGACCGACATGCTGTTGTCACCCGGTGCGAGTTTCGACTATTGCGGCAAACGTCATGTCTACCAGGACATCCGCTTCGTCTACTGGGCGGGCGGCAATCCTTTTCACCATCACCAGGATCTGCATCGGTTAGCGCGCGCCTGGCAACGGCCCGAGACCATCGTGGTTCACGAACAGTTCTGGAATGCGCACGCCAAGATGGCCGACATCGTCTTGCCGGCCACCAGTACGCTCGAGCGTGAAGACATCGGACATGCCACGCGCGATCCGTTGATGATTGCCATGCACAAGGTCAGTGATCCGCCTGGTGAGGCCCGCGACGACTACGCCATTTTTTCGGAGGTGGCGCGACGCATGGGTTGCGAGGCTGCATTCACGGAAGGACGCACGGCGCGTGAGTGGCTTGAGTGGCTGTACGCCGGGTCGCGCGAACGGTGTGCCGCGCAGGGGGTGCAACTGCCTGACTTCGCCACGTTCTGGCAGGCCGGTGGTGTACGCATGCCTGAAAACGATCGCCCGGTCGTTTCGTTCGAGGCCTTTCGCGCCGATCCGGCAGCACAACCGCTGGGCACGCCGAGCGGACGCATCGAGCTCTTCTCCGAGCGCATCCACGGGTGGGGCTATGCAGACTGCCCCGGCCACCCCTGTTGGCTCGAACCGCATGAATGGCTGGGCAGTGCGCTGGCGCAGCGGTTTCCCTTGCACATGCTGTCGGATCAGCCTTTCACGAAATTGCACAGCCAGCTGGATCATTCCGCGTACAGCCTGGCCAACAAGGTAGCCGGTCGCGAGCCGATCCTGCTGTCGCCTGCTGACGCGCAGGCGCGTGGTCTGCGTGACGGCGATCTGGTGCGGGTCTTCAATGATCGGGGCGCCTGTCTGGCTGGTGTGCGCATCTCTGATGCGCTCACACCAGGGGTGGTCAAGCTCTCGACCGGTGCCTGGTGGGATCCGCTGGAACCGGGCAATCCGCAGGCGCTGGAGCTGCACGGCAACCCGAACACGCTTACGCGCGATGCCGGGGCGTCCTCGCTGTCGCAAGGCTGCTCGGCGCAATCCTGCCTGGTGCAGGTCGAGCGGTTTGACGGGCATGCGCCCGCTCATCGCGCGTTCGAGCCCCCCGCGTTCGTGATGCGCGACTGAAGGCGCGCGCATGGTTCAGGCGCTTCGCGGTCTGGATGCACAAGAGGCCGCCGCACGTCTGAAGCGTGACGGTTTCAACGAGCTCGAGGCGCCGGTGCGTCGAACCGTCTGGCGCATCGTCTGGGAGGTGCTGCGCGAGCCGATGCTGCAGCTGCTGATTGCGGCCGGCGCGGTCTATGTGGTGCTCGGTGATCGGACCGAAGCACTGATGCTGCTCAGCTTTGTGGCGATCACTGCATCGATCACGGTGCTGCAGGAGCGGCGTGCCGAGCGGGTCCTGGAGTCGCTTCGCGACCTCTCCAGTCCGCGCGCCCTGGTCATTCGCGACGGCGAACGTCAGCGCATTCCCGGGCGTGAGGTGGTGATCGGCGATCTTCTTGTCCTGATCGAAGGTGACCGTGTACCGGCCGATGCGCTGCTGATTACGGCGAGCGACTGTCGGATTGATGAGTCCTTGCTGACCGGTGAATCGGTACCGGTCACCAAGCTGGCTCCTGACCCGGCCACGTTGTCGACACTGAGCGCCGATGCATCGGGTATCGCTGACCGGTCGCAGTCGACAGCGATGCGTCCTGGTGGCGACGGACTGCCGTGCGTATTCGGCGGCACGCTGGTGGTGGGCGGGCAAGGTGTGGCCGAGGTGACCGCCGTGGGCATGCACAGCGAGATCGGTCGGGTGGGGCGGTCGCTGTCGGGCATCGAGACCGAGATCACACCGCTGCAGCGCCGCGTACGGGCGCTGGTCAGAGCACTTTCCCTGGGAGGGCTTGCGCTGAGCGGCGCTGCTGCGCTGCTGTACTGGTTCACCCGGGGCGACTGGCTGGGTGGTCTGCTGGCCGGCATCACGCTGGCCATGGCCTTGCTGCCCGAAGAGTTGCCGCTGATCCTCACGGTCTTCATGGCGATGGGTTCCTGGCGTCTGTCGCGCCAGCGGGTGCTGACCCGACGCGCTGCTGCGATCGAAACGCTGGGGTCGGCCACGATCCTGTGTACAGACAAGACTGGCACGCTGACGGTCAATCGCATGCGAGTCGTGGCGCTGGCGGTGCCCGAAGGGGGGCAGAACGCTGTCGCCAGCGAGTGGGCCGTCGGACAATGCCTGGATGATGCAGCCCTGACGTTGCTGCTGGAGACCGGCGTGCTGGCCAGTCAGCCCCAGCCGGTGGATCCGATGGAGCGCGCCTTTCATGATCTGGCCGCCCAACATGCGCCCCAGGTGCTGCAGACGGCGCAGTCGGGCGAACTCACCCATGCCTATGGGNNGGGTTGAGTCGCGAGTTGTTGGCCATGACACATGTCTGGCGATGGTCCGATCGCGCGCAGAGCGTGGTGGCAGCAAAGGGCGCCCCCGAGGCCATCATCGGTCTGTGCAAGCTGGATGCAGCGCAGGCCGAGGCGACTCGCGCGGCGGTCGACGCGCTTGCCCGACGTGGCATGCGCGTGCTGGCCGTGGCCTGTGCCGAGGGACCCCCCGGTGGTGCACCCGCGTCGTGCCCGCCCACACAGACAGGGTTCGCCTTTCGCTTCATGGGTCTGGTGGGTCTG
>DGIT01000053.1:2764-7949 GCA_002386465.1 Burkholderiales bacterium UBA4615
TACGCGTGGCCATGATTACCGGCGACTATCCGGCCACCGCGAAGGCTATCGCTGCGCAGGCCGGCATCGATACAGATGGCGACGTGGTCACGGGTGACAATATCCGGCAGATGGACGATGCGATGCTGCAGGCTAAAGTTGCCCATGCCAGCGTCTTTGCCCGGGTGATGCCCGAACAGAAGCTGCGGATCGTGCAGGCGCTGCGAGCGGGTGGCCATATTGTGGCCATGACCGGGGATGGAGTGAATGACGCCCCCTCGCTGAAAGCAGCGCATATCGGGATCGCGATGGGCGGTCGCGGAACCGACGTGGCGCGCGAGGCCTCGGACATCGTGCTGCTCGACGACGACTTCGGTTCAATCGTGCAGGCGGTGCGACTGGGACGGCGTATCGATGACAACCTGCGCAAAGCGATCGGCTTTACCTTTGCGGTCCATGTACCCATCGCAGGCCTGTCGCTCGTGCCGCTGCTGTTCGGTTTGCCATTACTTTTTTCCCCCATCCACGTGGCGTTTCTGGAGCTGATCATCGATCCGGTTGCCTCGATCGTTTTCGAGGCTGAAGCGGAGGAGCCTGATCTGATGGATCGGGCGCCGCGCGATCCCCACGCGGCCCTGCTGGGCACTGAATTGATCGGTTGGGCCGTGCTGTGTGGGGCGGTGGTACTGCTGATCGTGATGGCCCTGTTTGCCGGATTGCTCAGCGCAGGTGCGGCTGCGTCGCAGGCACGCGCATCCGCCTTCGCTGCGCTCGTGCTGTGCAATGGGGTGCTGGTGCTGACCCACCGCGCCTTGCGTGCCTCGGTGCTGACTGCGCTGACGCGATCCAATGCGGCCTTATGGCGCATTGCGGCCTTGACCGGATTGCTGCTAGCAGCCGCCCTGACCGTGCCCCCATTGCGTGAAGCTTTCCGTTTCGAGTTGCCGACCATGGCGCAGGCCATTGCTGCAGGGGCCGCAGCGCTGCTCTGTCTTGTTGCGATCGCGTGCCTGCAATGGCTGCGCAATCGTCTGTACGCTTCGCGTGGGGGCGGACTCAGCCACCGCGCAGGCTAACGCGCATGCCATCACGCAGGGTGGGTGGCGGATAGACCACGACGGACTCCCCGGCAGTGAGCCCGTCGCTCAGATGCGCCTGCTGCCCGTTTCGGGCGCTCAGTCGCACCGGCCGCAGCCGGGCGCGGCCGTCAGCCAGCACGAAGACGGCCATGGGTCGATCGGCCAGCACTTGCGTTGAAGTGCCGTGGCTGGCGTGCTGAGCTGACAGCGGAAAGACCGCACTGACCGGTACACACAATGCGTCTTCCAGCACTTCGGTCAGGATGCGCACACTGACCCGATAACCGTCGCCCAGGGCTTGCCAGGCCGCTGGCGGACTGACGATCGAGATGATTGCGTTCACCCGCTGCTCTTCAACCCCCAGGGCCGAGACCTTCGTGAAGGCGGCTGGCTCGATCGACTTCAGGCGCCCTTCGAGCAGCCCCGATCCACCCCAGCCTGAAATGATCACGCGATCTCCGATGCGCGCCCGCAGGGCTTGTGTGGTGAGCAACTCAGCGACGATCTCCAGTTGCGTGATGTCGCCGATCTCCAGCAACGGCGCTCCGGCGGCCACATTGCCTTCGCTGGTCTGAAGCAGACGCAGCACGCGGCCGCTGGCGGGGGAGCGCACGGGCAAAGGCGTACCGGTTGCTGACGGTGATCCGGGGCGCATATCGCGCGCTGAGGTCAGCGCGTAGCGCGCCTGTTCAAGATCATGCTGTGCAATGTCCTGGTCTGCGAGCGAGGCCTCAAGCTCACGCAGCGCAGCCTGTTCGGCCAGGCGCTCCTGTTCCAGACGCGTTGCAGCGATGAAGCCCTTAGTCGCCAACTGCTCGGTGCGCCACAGGTCGCTGCGTGCCTGTTCCACAGCCACCCGCGTGCGGGCGACCCGCGCGCCGGCGCGCTGCAACCCTGCCTGAGCGGACTCAACGCGCGCCTGCTGGCCGCGCAGCGCGCGCTCATCGAGCAGCGAGGGCGGTGCCGGCGTCAACTCGGCCAGTGGGTCGCCGGTCTGGACGGCGTCACCCTCGCGCAAGGCAATCCGACTCAGGAGGCCAGTCACCGGTGCAGACACCGTGAACCGGTTGCGCAAGCGTGTGCGGCCATCCTCCTCAATGGCGAGCTCGAAGCGCTCACGCACCGCGCTGCCCTTCTCCACTTCCACCGGGCGTGGAGAAAATGCCCAGATCAACGCAGCGACCGCCGCCAGCGTCGCGAGCATGGTGAGCAGGACTGCGCGCTTGCGTGCGCGAGGCAGCGTGTTCGAGGGTGGGTGCGGGTTGAGGTGCGGATCTGTGTTCATTCGCGTGTCTTGAGAACGGCCACCAGGTCGAGGTGATCAATGTGCCGGCGCACCACCGCACTGGTTGCCAGTGCGGCAAGCCCGACACTCATAGCGGCCAGGGCATAGGTGCGAGGCAAGATCACCACCGGAAACAGGAACTGGTCGGATGCCAGCAGTTGCGCCACGCCATGCACGAGCATCCAGCCCATTGCCATGCCCAGCGGCAGGGCAAGCAGCACGCTGATCGCCATTTCGCCCAGTAGCAACCCCGACACTTCAGCACGCCGAAAGCCCAGTACACGCAGACTGGCCAGTTCCCAGCTGCGTTCGGCCAGGGCAATGCGCATGGCGTTATAGACGATGCCCACGGCAATCACCGCAGCAAATGCAGTCATCACCGCGCTCATGATGCGCACGTTTCGCCCGCTGATCTGTTGCATGTTCGAGCGCAATGTGGCTTTGCTGAAGGTGCCTGCCACGCGCGGCAAACTGCGGGTGGCTTGCAGTGTCTGTGCTTCAGTCCCCTGTTCCAGCGCCAGCGTGTACTGCGAACTGAGGTCACCCTCGCCAATCAGTCGATTGAGCGCACCACGCTCCATGTAGGCATTGAGTCCCATCATGTCGCGCACGGTGCAGCACACGGCGATCTGGCGAATCGGCATGCGCCCTTCAAGGACCTGGACTTCGATGACATCGCCAGGGCGTGCCCCGAGCTTGGCAGCAAGCCGATCGGTCAGCATCAGGCCTTCAATCGGTATCGCCGCTTCGCGACCGTCCACATCCATGACCCGGCGCAAGTGGCCTGTGACTTCGCCGCCCTGTATCCGCGCACGCTCCTCGAGATGACCATGGCGCAGGCGCACGGCGGCATCACGCCCTGACTCCACCGCAATGACCCCTGGCAGGCGGGCCAGAGCCTGCCGGGCGTCGTCCTGGACCGTTTGGATCATTGAGACGATCAGATCGCCACGCAGCGCAAGGCTGAAGGCCGACCGCTCGATTTCCTCGATGGCATCGCGAACAAAATTGCCCAGGATCACGATAGCCATGGCCGCCGCCATGCCCACGATCGACAAACCGGTTCGCCACGGACGGCGCACCATGTTGCGAACGATCATCGCCCCGGCGGGGTGTCGCACCAACCGGCCTAGTCCTTCCAGATGCGAGCGGCGCCCCGCTGAAGGCGCCTGGGCCTGCATCGCCACGGCGGGGGGCAGACGCACCGTGGCGCGAATCGCGTGCAAGGTGCCCATGACTGCGGTGAGTGCAGTCGCCGCCGCAGCGATCGCGATCAGTTGCCAGGACAGACGGTGCTCGAAGTTGGGAAAGTGAAAGAAGTCAGCAAACAGCCCCGCAAAACGCCGGCCCAGATCGTTACCAGCAATCAGTCCGATCAGCAGTCCCAGGGCTGCGATCAGGCCAACGAGCTTCAGATAGTGCCCGGCGATCGCGCTGTTGCCGTAGCCCAGCGCCTTGAGCGCTGCGATCTGACCGCGTTGCGTAGACACCAGCCGCGAGATCACCACGTTGAGCAGGAAAGCAGCCACCGCGGCGAAAATCCCCGGCAAGATCGTGCCCAGTACGCGCTGTTCACGAATCTCGTTGCTGAGCATGACCTCTGAGATCTGATCGGCACGCGCATAAGGCGGGCGTCCGCCCCAGGGCTGCAGATGCGCTTCGAGTTCGCTCATCACGGCCTGGATGCTGGCTTGCGGTGCCTGGCGGATCGCGACCCGATTGAATGCCCCACGCATATCCAGGGCGGCTGCCAGCGTCGCCTTGTCGACCCAAAAGGCGCCGAAACCCTTAGGGTCGGGTGCCCCATGCAGTCCGGCAAACACGTATTCGGGGGATACGGCTGTACCGGTGATGCGCAGCGTGCGGCGCCGCCCCTCGATGAGCGCGCCGATCGTCGAGCCCGGTGTCAGGCCATGCGCCTGAGCAAAACCCTCCGAGACCAGTGCTTCAATTTCGGTGCCGGTGGGCGCACTGCGCTCACCCATCGCGCCATCCGGCATCCGGCCCAGCCGAACGCTGACGATATTCAGTGCCGGGGGCGCGCGCTGGTCCAGTCCGATGAGCCGGCCGACGGCAGGTTCGGTTGTACCCTCCAGATCGATGCGCACCGTGTGCTCAATGGTGGTCTGCACCTGTGCCACGCCCGCCAGCATGTTGAGTGATGCGACCACGCTGTCGGGCGCTCTGACCAGATCCGCGAACACGTCGGCGAACCGGGCCTCGGTATAGAAACTGGCCCGCGCGGTCTCGAGGGATTCCACCGCCGAAAGGAACGTGATGACCCCTGCCACACCGCTGGCCACCACCAGCGCCACCGTCAGGGCTTGACTCCACATGCGGCGCAGGTCGCGCAGCATCTTGATGTCGAGCGCTTTCACCAGACCAGCTCTGCGGGTGTGCAACGCTGGGCATTGCGCTCGATGCGCGCGATCTGGCCGCCAGCCATGTGAATGACACGGTCTGCCATGCCTGCGATCGCCGCGTTATGTGTGATCACGATCGCAGTCGTGCCCAGCGTGGCATTGGCATCGGCAATGGCCTCCAGCACCTTGCGCCCAGTCGGATAGTCCAGCGCACCCGTGGGTTCGTCGCACAGCAGCACATCCGGGCGCTTCACGATCGCCCGTGCGATCGCCACGCGCTGCTGCTCGCCACCGGAGAGCTGCGACGGAAAGTGATCCTGACGGTTCGACAATCCCACACGTTCGATCGCCTCATCAGCCGACATCGGATGCTCGGCAATGTCGGTGACCAGGGCGACGTTCTCGCGCACGGTCAGGCTGGGGATCAGGTTGTAGAACTGAAAGACGAAGCCGACATGCTCGCGGCGGTACGCCGTCAG
>DGIT01000053.1:8000-15388 GCA_002386465.1 Burkholderiales bacterium UBA4615
GAGGGCACATCCAGTCCGCCGAGGATATTGAGCAGGGTCGATTTGCCACTGCCCGACGGCCCGAGCAGCACCACGAACTCGCCGCGCGCAATGTCCAGGTCGACCTGGCGCAGGGCCACGACCTCGAGTTCACCGCTGGGGTAGACCTTGCTCAGTCCGCGCGCACGGAAGATGGCGGCTGCGGATAAGTCGGGTTCGGGGGCAGGCATGGGGGCAAGCTGAGCAGTACGGATGGTGCCGAAGCCCCAATCCTGACTGCACCGTCAGCCCATGGACTTGTCCTGCATCAACCCGAACGATGATCCGCGTGTCGCACCGCGCCGCGAAACATCGGTGTGCCCTCTCTGGACTGACCTGGATCCAGAACTGCTTCAGCGCACAACCGGGGCCTCAGCCCTCGTCTCAGCGTCGCCCTGGTGTCACCGGACGTAAAGCACCGTTGCTCCACAGAAAGGCTTCAGAAGATTTTTTTGTGGGGCAGCAGCGGGCATCGTCCGGCCCATAACCAAGTGTCTGAACGACGATACGGGCTCCGTTGACCGCGATCTTTTCAATGGTGCCTTCGACATGACCGGACCCGATCAACTTAACGCCGTTGCCGGCCCGCTGAAAGATCCCGACTGACAGGCCCCAGTAATTGCCGCCACCGCAGCTTTCGGTCACATAGGGCGCGATGATGTCCTCTTGTCCGTCGCCATCGATATCCGCGCGTCGCCACTGGTCTGACTGCGCCACCCTGAAGCTGCAGCCGCCTCGTGCGCCTTGACGTCCTTCGGGCGAAGTTTTGATCGCCGTGTCGAGGTCGCGGCTTGACTGCGCGTGGGCAGTCTGAATAAGCGCGAGACCCATCGAAAGTACAAGTGCATGCCCGACCCGGACGATGCTGGCATGCTGATGGCTGCGAATGCTGCGCGACATACTTCAGCGCGCAGCGGCTGTCGCAAGCACTTGCGCGCCGCGCACCAGCTTGCCGGGTAGCGCGCCAGTGGCTTCGCCGTTGCACATGATCTCGGTGCCGCTCACGAAGGTGTGCCGGTACCCTTCCGCACGCTGCATCAGGCGTCGCCCGCCTGCGGGCAGGTCGCGCATCACTTCCGGTGCGCGCAGCCGCAGATTGTCGAAGTCGATCAGGTTCAGGTCAGCCTTGGCGCCCGGGACGATCACCCCCCGATCGTTCAGGCCGACGGCGCGGGCCGTGGCACGGCACTGACGCTCGATCAGCGTCTCGAGTGGGATGCGACCGTGCGGCCGATCGCGGCCCCACCATTGCAGCAGCGTGGTGGGAAAGCTCACGTCGCAGATGCTGCCCACGTGCGCGCCGCCGTCCGACAGGCCTGGTACGGCGAACGGGTTGAGCAGCATCTCGCGTACGACATCAAGATTCTTGCCGCTCCAGTTCAGCGAAGGCGTGTAGATCTGCGCATGACCGTCGCGCTCGAGCAGCCAGTCATAGACCACTTCCAGTGGCGAGCGGCCTTCGCGCTGTGCACAGGCCGCAGCCGAGCTTGACGGGTGCGGTTCGTAGTTCGGCGGATCACCCAACTGGAACATGACATCGAAGGTATCGATCATGCGGCTGCCCAGCAGGCCTTTCTTGTCGACCTGATTGCCGTCGATGATCGCGCGGCGCACCAGGGGGTCGCGCATGCGTGCCACCCGCTCAGGGAGCGGCAGATCCTTGATAGCCTTGTAGGCCGGGCTGTAAAGGAACGGGTTGAGCGTCAGGTCCAGGCCCAGCAGCAATCCGACCGCCCGCGCAGCGACCTGCCCGCGCATCGTCACGCCACGTCGGCTGGCTTCCTCGCAGCGGGCAAGCGTGTCCTTCCACATGTCGGGGCGACCATCGAATTGAGCGACCGACACCGACACCGGCGCGCCGGACTCGCGTCCCAGACGCTCGAGCAGGTCGAGTTCCTCTTCCTTGTGCAGCTGGTCGCTCACGAACTGCAGCACCCCGCCTTCACGGCCGACTGCGCGTGCAATGGCAAGCAGTTCTTCGGTCTCGGCCCGCAGTGTGGGCACGGGCTCGCCACGGATGCTCTTGTGGTTAATGTGCCGCGACGAAGAAAAACCGAGCGCGCCTGCGCGGATGGCTTCTCCGGCGATCTGCGCCATGAAGGCGATCTCGTCTGCGCTGGCAGGTTCGCGTGCAACGGCGCGCTCGCCCATCGCATGCACGCGCATGGCCGCATGCGGCACCTGTGTGCCCAGGTCGATATCGCGCGGCAACGTCTCAAGAAAATCCAGAAACTGCGGAAACGACTCCCATGTCCACGGCAGCCCTTCGTGCAGAGCAGTCCCTGGGATGTCTTCGACCCCTTCCATCAGCTCGATCAGCCGCTGCTGGTTCTTTGGCAGCACTGGCGCAAAGCCCACACCGCAATTGCCCATCACGGCGGTGGTCACGCCATGCCAGCTGGAGGGTGCGAGGTGCTTGTCCCAGGCCGCCTGGCCGTCGTAGTGCGTATGGATGTCCACGAACCCCGGAGCCAGCAACAGTCCATCGGCCTGCACTTCGCGATGGCCGCGCGCAGTGATGCGCCCGACCTCGCTGATGCGGCCGTTGTCGATCGCGACATCGGCCACACGACGCTCGGCGCCGGTGCCGTCGATGACGGTGGCACTACGGATCACGGTCTGGTGAGTGTTCATGGGTGACTCCTTTGATCAGGCTTTGCCGTACTGCTGGCGCAGCGTGGGCTTGTGGACTTTTCCGGTGGCATTGCGCGGCAATGCCTCGACGAACTGGACACTGCGCGGCAGCTTGAAGCGGGCGAGATTGTCGCGGCAGTGATCGATGATCTGTTCGGCGCTCAGGCTGCAGCCTGGCTTGAGCACCACGATGGCCTTGCCCACTTCGCCCCAGCGCTCGTCGGCTACGCCGATAATGGCGGCTTCGGCCAGTTCAGGCAGCTGATACAGCACGCTCTCGACTTCAGCCGGATACACGTTCTCGCCGCCCGAGATGTACATGTCCTTGGTCCGGTCGACGATGTAATAAAACCCCTCTTCATCTACACGGGCGGCATCACCGGTGTGCAGCCAGCCGTCGGTGAATGAGCTGATGTTGGCATCCGGTCGGTTCCAGTAACCAGGCGTGATGTTCGGGCCGCGCACCCAGAGCTCACCCATCTCGCCAACCGGCACATCCAGGCCGGTCTCGTCGACGATGCGGACCTCGGTATGCAGCACCCTCTGGCCAGCCGAGCCGATCTTGCGCGCGGCATCGCGGCGATCAAGCACCAGCACAGCCGGGCTGGTTTCGGTCATGCCATAGCCCTGGTTCAGCGCCACGCCCCGGGCCAGCCATATTTCAAGCAGCGGCACCGGCATGGGCGCACCACCGACACCGGCCACCTTGATGCGGGACAGATCGGCGCGCGCAAACCGCTCGTGCTGGCACATGAACTGGTAGTGCGCAGGCACGCCAAAGAAATGGGTCAGCCCCACTTGCGGGTCGTGGATCAGGGCGAGCGCTTCGCCCGGCTCAAAGACGCGCGGCACGATCACGGTGCCGCCCGCATGAAACACCGGGTTGGAGTAGCAGTTCAGCCCGCCGGTATGAAAGAGCGGGAGCACGCACAGGAAGACGCTCGCGTAGCTGATCTCGGCAGGCCCGCCCAGATTCACCACGTTCCAGAAGGTCATGCCGTGGGTAATCATGGCGCCCTTGGGGCGGCCCGTCGTGCCCGAGGTGTACATGATGGTGGAGACATCATCATGGCTGATGCGTGCGCAGGCCTCACTGGGCAGTGGGGGTGCCGCACCCAGCGCGACCTCATACGGGCTGTGCGGGCCGCGACGCTCGAGCAGCGTCAGCCCGGCTACGGTCGCCGTGAGCGCAATAGCCGTCTCGCTGAACTCCGGGTCGTGGATCAGGACCTTGGGCGCAGCATCGCCAACAATGAACCGCAGCTCTGGCACCGTCAGTCGCCAGTTCAGCGGCACGAACACCGCACCCAACCGGCCGCAGGCAAACTGCAGCTCAAAGAAATCAGTGCAGTTCTGGGCCAGGATCGCCGCACGATCGCCTCGGGCGACGCCTTGACTGCGCAGCCAGCTTGCCAGCCGGGCGATACGCGCATCCAGTTGCAGATAGGTGAGCTTGCGCGCTTCGCCCAGGTCGTGCGCAGCGATCGCCCCGGGACTGTTGCGGGCATGGTGCGCGATCCAATCGTAGGCCGGCAGGCTCACGTGTCAGCTCCTCATGGGCAAACGGCTACTCGGGTGCCCGGCAATGCGAGGGGTGTCTGTTCGCATGGCATGGGGCAGACCCGGCGCGGTTTTCAGGTGGGTGATTCGGTCACGCCGGCGGCGCACAGTGCACTGACCCGGGCAGCGTCATAACCGATGGAGGCCAGGATTTCCTTGGTGTTTTCGCCCGGTCGGGCGATCGGCTTGTCGATGCCGCCGTTGCCGTGCTCTAGCTTGAACCCGGAGCCTGCAAGCGTGACCGGGCCCCAGGGTGTCTGGGCCTGCTGCAACAGGCCCCGGTGGGCCAGCTGCGGGTGTTCGACAATTTCCGCAATGTTTCGCACGCGCCCGCAGGGCACATCGGCTTCGATCAGGCGCTTTTCCCAGGCATCGGGGTCGCCGTCGCGCATGGCGGACTCGACAATCTCGTGGATCTCCTCGCCATGCGCGATACGGCCTGCCCAGTCTGCAAAGCGGGGGTCGGCCAGTACATCGCTGCGTCCGATGGTTTTCATCAGCCGCTCGTACTGCGCATCAGTGAGCGCTGCCAGCACGATAAAGCCCTCTCCGCACTGAAAGCGCGAAGCCGTGGGTTTGCGGGTGATCGACAGATTGCCGGCCTGCGGAGAGACATGACCCGAGATCATGTAATCCGCTACCGGGTGGCCAAGGAAATTGAGCATGGAATCGAGCATGGCCACATCCACGAGCTGGCCCTGACCGGTATGGGTGCGCTGAAAGAGCGCGCCGGCCAGCGCAAAAGCGCCCGTGATGCCTGTGGTGATGTCGGCCAGCGGAAAGCCTGCGCGCATCGGGCCGGTGCTGGGCTCGCCCGTGATCGACATCAGCCCGGAGATCGCCTGGATCTTGCCGTCAAAGCTCGGTGTGCGCCGTTCCGGCCCGGTCGTGCCAAAGCCCGAGATGGCGCAATAAATCAGGCGCGGGTTGATCTTGCGCAGCTGCGGCCAGCCGATCCCCAGCTTTTCCATCACGCCGGGGCGAAAGTTTTCGCAGACCACATCGGCATCCTGAGCCAGGCGGTTCACGATCTCTACTGCCTCGGGCCTCGCCAGGTCGAGGACCAGGCTGCGCTTATTGGCGTTCGAGGCCATCCACGAAGGCCCCATCTTGCGCTGTGACCACTCGGTGGCCAAGGCGCCGCCCTGTCGTGAGGCCTCGCCGCCCGGAGGCTCAATCTTGATGACATCGGCACCTTGCAGCGCCAGTTGCAGCGTGCAAAAGGGGCCTGCCAGGTAATGCGTGAAGTCGAGGATGCGCACCCCCTCGAACATCTTGCCATTCGGGTTCATGACTCAGACCTTCTCGGCAATGGCTGAGTCGCGGATCGCGTGAGCGGTGCGCTTGATGGCCAGCTGTTCCGCCTTGCGCCGCTCGATGTCTTCCGGTGTCAGTGCGGCTGCATTGAGCACATGGTGCTTCCACTGCGCTTCGCCGTTCCAGCGCAGCGGATTTTGCACTGTGGTGCGTGATGCGATGGCCGACTCAAGCACCCGCAGGGCCAGCGCGAGGGTGCTGTCTTGTGAGGCCGGGTCGTAGGGGCGCGCAGCCGCGTTGCCAAGCGGCATGTCGCTGAAGAGAAAGCGCGGCACACCGCAGGTCTCGACGATGTCCTTGGCGCACCCCATGACCACCGTCGGAATGCCCGCAGCTTCAAGATAGCGTGCGGTCAATGAAATGGATTGATGGCAGATCGGACAGTTGGCCACCAGGACTGCAACATCGACACCGTCTTCGCGACAGCGCGCCAGGATATCCGGGCAATCGACTTCAAGCGTATGGCGCTGACTGCGATTGGTGGGCACGCCATGAAAGCGTGGTGCAACCGATCCGATCAGGCCTGCAGCCGCCGCGCGCCGCAGTGCCGGCAGAGGGAACCAGCAGTTGGCATCATCCGTGAGCTGACGGCGATCGATGCCCACATGCGAGACGCGCAGATCATGGTCGACCGAGGTGTCGCCCGAATAGGCTTTGTAGAACTTGGCCGCAGCGTTGTAGGGTGCCTTGCAATCCTGCTGACCCTTGCTCGGATCGAAGGGTGCTGCAGTGGTCAGCAGCGCCACCCGGCATTGCGACAGCGGCTTGCTTAGCGCGGTGAACGGGACATCCTGAAAGGATGCATAGCGGTAGTGATTGTTCGTGCCGAGGGCGTCGTACCAGGCATGTGTGCGGTCGATGTAGCGAACCGGCACATCCCAGTCCGGGGAAAATCCCAGCGAATCGGTTTCAAAGGCCACGGGTGTCTCCTGAGCGTTCCTATGCATGGAACAGGTGCGGGCAAGCGTGGTTCATCCTAGCACGCAGGGGTGAGGCTGATCGGGCAGACAAAGGGTCGATCACCCCCGTGCGCAGGTCCGTGAAATGTCGCCCTGGTTTGACCGATTGGCTTGACCCGCTGACTTGACCAACAGGGCACCCGATCACTACGATCACCCGATCCCTTCGAACCCCAGTTCGCAAGGGCCCACACACGCGATTCGGTTTGCATGCAGCCGGGCGCTCATACAAGGAGACCGTCTCATGTCGACCCTGACCCAGGATCGTGCACCCCAAGCGGGCGCGCAGGCTGTGCCGCTCAATGCCATCGACGTCAGCCAGCCCGCGCTCTTTCGCGACGACACGGTCGGGGCGCTGTTCGCACGCTTGCGGCGTGAGGACCCGGTGCACTACTGCGCAGACAGCGAATATGGCCCGTACTGGTCGGTGACCCGGTACAAGGACATCATGGAAGTTGAGGTCAACCATGGGGTGTTTTCCTCGGATATCTGGTCGGGTGGCATCACGATCCGGGATACGCCCAAGGAACACCGGCGGCCGTCATTCATCTCCATGGATCCGCCCTTGCATGACGATCAGCGCAAGACCGTCAGCCCGATCGTGGCGCCAGGCAATCTGGCCGATATGGAAGCGGTCATTCGCGAGCGCACCTGCAGCGTGCTGGACAGTCTGCCGCGCAACGAAACCTTCAACTGGGTGGAGAAAGTCTCGATCGAGCTCACCACCCGGATGCTGGCCACGCTCTTCGATTTTCCTTTTGAAGACCGCCGCCTGCTGACCTACTGGTCGGACGTGGCCACTGTGGACCTGAAGTCGGGTGGACCGATCGACACGGAAGAAAAGCGCAGTGCCGAGCTCGCCAAGTGCCTGGAGTACTTCACGCGCCTCTGGAATGAGCG
>DGIT01000053.1:15477-17325 GCA_002386465.1 Burkholderiales bacterium UBA4615
CCGGTCGAATTTCTGGGCAACACCATGCTGCTGATCATCGGCGGCAATGACACCACGCGCAATTCGATGTCCGGTGGCCTGCATGGGCTGCTGTCCAACCCGGCGGAATTTGCCAAGCTGCGCGCCAACCCGGGCCTCATTCCGAACATGGTCCCCGAGATCATCCGCTGGACCACGCCGCTGGCACATATGCGCCGGACCGCTGTTTCGGACTACACGCTCGGTGGCAAGTCCATCCGCAAGGGCGACAAGGTCGTGATGTGGTACCTGTCGGGCAACCGCGATGAGGCTGCCATCGAGCAGGCGGATCGTTTCATCATCGATCGCGCGCGTCCGCGCCAGCATATTTCCTTCGGCTTTGGGATCCACCGCTGCGTCGGCAACCGTCTGGCAGAGTTGCAGCTCAAGATCCTCTGGGAAGAAATGTTGCCGCGTTTCCCGGTGATCGAGCTGGCAGGCGAGCCGGTCCGCACTTTCTCGAATTTCGTGCACGGGTTCACGCATCTGCCGGTGCGCATTCCAGGCTGACACTGCCGCGTGCGCAGGGCTTGCGCACGCCCCCTCGTGGTCACCTCCTTTTCTTTTGAACCGTTTTTAGAACTTAGGACTGTCAGATGAAAGCAGCTGTTTATCACGGCGCAAACCAGCCCCTCACCATTGAGGATGTCCAGATCGAAAAGCCCGGCCCGCGTGAGGTGCTCATTCGCACATCGGCTGCGGGCCTGTGCCACAGCGATCTGCATTTCATGGAAGGCAAGTGGCCCTGGCCTGCACCCGCCGTGCTCGGTCACGAGTCCTCAGGTGTGGTGGAGGCCGTCGGGCGCGATGTCACCTATGTGAAGCCCGGTGATCATGTGATCACGTGCCTGTCGGTCTTTTGCGGCCACTGCGCCTGCTGCCTGACCGGGCGCATGTCGATCTGCGAAGGCACCGATGTGAAGCTGCCCCCGGGCGTGGCCAAGCGGCTGAGCTGGAAAGGCAAGCACCTGAACCAGTATCTGAATCTGTCGTCGTTTGCCGAGCAGATGCTCGTCCACGAGCACGCACTGGTGAAGGTGACCAAAGAGATGCCCATGGATCTGGCCGCATTGATCGGCTGCGGGGTCATGACTGGTTACGGCGCCGTGGTGCATACCGCCAAGGTGCGCCCCGGCAGCACGGTCGCGGTGGTGGGCTGTGGCGGCATCGGCCTGGCGGCTGTCAATGGCGCGGCCATCGCTGGAGCCGGTCGGATCATTGCCGTCGACAAGGACCCAAGCAAGCTCGAGCTTGCCAAGAAGATGGGCGCGACCGAAGGCGTGCTGGCCGGTGACGATGCGGTCAAGCAGATCATGGAGATGACCGCTGGTGGCGTAGAAAACTCGTTCGAGTGCGTGGGCCTGAAGCAGACCGCTGAAATGTGTTTTGCCATGCTGCGCCCGGGCGGCACGGCAACCATCGTGGGCATGATCCCGATGGGCGTGAAGATCGAGCTCCATGGCCCCGACTTTTTGCGCGAACGTCGCATGCAGGGTTCCTCGATGGGCTCAAATCACTTCCGGGTCGACATGCCCCAGCTCATCGAGTTCTACCGGCAGGGCCGCCTGCACCTGGATGGCCTGATTTCCTCACGCATCAAGATCGAACAAATCAATGAGGGCTTTGCTGCGCTGGCGCGCGGCGGTGTGGCGCGCAACGTCATCATGTTCGCCTGAGCCCGCATGCTGAGCCGCTTCGACGACTATCCGCTGCACCAGACCCCGGAGCCGATTGCGCACCCGGTCTCGAATGACCGCAATACCTACGACCGCTTTTGGTTCAACGGGTTTTCGGCAGACGGGGCGCTGTACTTCGGGATCGCGCTGGGCC
>DGIT01000142.1:0-3812 GCA_002386465.1 Burkholderiales bacterium UBA4615
GGCGTGGCCAAGGCTGACTTCGACATGGTGGAGGTGAGCTGATTGAGTTTCTCAAGGGCGGGGCGCAGGGTGTGCAGTGGGGCATGGGTCGACGGCATCCGCCAACTGGTTGACAGCACCTGCCTGGCGCTCAGTTGTGTTCGGTTGGGCTCTGCACTGAGAGGCTCAGACGCAAAACCTGAAACTGCGCCCGGTGGTCTCGCGCGCACAATGCAGCCCTGACCCTTTGCGGGTCTGCCCTTTCCAACCTGCCTTAGGAGATCGTCCATGCTCAATCGAGTCGACCGTATGCAACTGGCTGTGCAAGATCGCACCCGCGCCGCCGAAACGTTTGCCAAGGCACTGGGCGCGCAGACCGATCGTGAATCGACCATCGAGCATCTGAATGCCGCGCGCACCGTCATGCGTGTGGGCGAGAGCGAGGTCGAGCTGTTGCAGCCGCGCGGGCCAGGCCCTGTGCAGGCCCATCTGGACCGTTGGGGTGAGGGGCTTTTTGCTGCCGGATATGCTACGGCGCAACTCGATGCACTCGATGAGCGTCTGCGCAACCGTGGCGTGGCGTTTACCCGAGAGGCCGATCAGCTGTATCTGCCTGGCACGAGTACGTTCGGATTTCCAATGGTCATCTCACGATTCGCGCAGCGTCCCAGGCTGGGGCGGGTGTCGTTCTTCTACGAGGCGACCAATGCGCTGAACACCGACTGGAAAGTGGTGAGCGCCCGTTACACCGATCTGTTCGGTCTGGATGCTTCGCGTTTTTGTCCGATCAACAGCGCGCGCTTCGGTTACGAGGGCACGCTTACGCTCTTCGATCCGCCTGCACGCCTTGATCGCATCGAGCTATCGCAGACATTTGCCGGAAAGCCGAGTGCCATGCGGCGGTTCGTCGAGCGGCGCGGCGGTGATGCGCTGTATATGTGCTACCTCGAGACGCACGATTTCGAAGGCCTCAAGCAGCACATGCTGGCCGCCGGCGCCTCATTGACCCCGCGCGGCGACGATATCGCATCCGAGCGCGACAACATGTGGGTGCACCCGAAAAGCCTGCATGGCATGTTATTGGGTGTGTCGCGCACAGGCTTCGCGTGGGACTGGTCGGGCCGGAAAGATCTGATCCCGGCCCTGTCCTGAACCTCAGCTGGCTTGTTCTGCCATCCGGATCTGCAGCGCGAGGTAGCGCGAGTAGATCCGGCATTGCGCCAGACTGCCTGCGGTAAACCACAGGCCAGGTTGTCCGGTGGGTCGCCACATGTTGCGCACTTCGCCGTCGTGATCGACCCCCCAGACTTCGCCGACCCGTTCGGCCACTGCGTCGCCGAGTGCACGACGCACGACTTCCTGCGGGTTGTGATATCCGGTGGCCGCCACCACCAGATCGGCCGGTAAAACCCTGCCATCCTTCATGCGCACCCCGTGCTCAACGAAACGATCGATCTGCGCATGGTCGATGAGACCGACCTGGCCGTTTGCGATCAGGTCTGAGCATCCGACGTTGAAGTAATAGCCGCCACCTCGACGCAGATACATCATCTGAAAGCCGGTGTTGTCCTCCCCAGCCGTCAGGCGAAATCCACGCGCTGCCAGGCGGTCAAGCAGAGGCTGATCCACTTGCCTGGAAAGCTCCGTGAAGATCTTGTAGGCATCGATCAGCACCGGATAAGGCATCGCGGTGGCGAGCAGGTCGCTGTCATCGATCGGCATGCCCTCAGTGTAGAGCGCATACACTCGCTGCGCCTGACGCAGACTCACCACATGCGTGGGACTGCGCTGGATCATCGAGACCTGCACGCCGTGCGCTTGCAGATCCTGCGCCACGTCATGCGCACTGTTCCCTGTGCCCAGCACTAAGGCTTGCTTGCCGCGCCATGCCCGACCGTCGGTGTAGTCGCCCGAATGCAGCACGGTGCCTTGGAAGGTTTCCAGCCCGGGCGCTTGCGGCGCCTTGGGAATGGCACTCACCCCGCAGGCGAAGACCAGGTGGCGTGGCCGCATGCTGCGCACACTGCCGTCTTCGCGTGTCAGTTCAACCGTCCAGCGCTGCGAGGCTTCGTCCCAGCGTCCGGAGGTCAGTTCAGTGCGGGTCCAGCAGTTCAGCTCCAGGCTCTCTGCATAGGACTCGAACCAGTTGGCCAGTTTGTCTTTCGGGATAAAGGTGGGCCAGGTCGGCGGAAAGGGCATGAAGGGCAGGTGGTTCACATGCACTTCGTTATGCAGGGTGAGCGAGTGATAGCGGTTGCGCCAGTTGTCACCAACGCGCGTTTCCCGGTCGATGACCAGCGTATCCACTCCGTCTGCGCTCAGGCGCGCTGCGATGGACAGCCCGGCTTGTCCCGCGCCAATCACCAGCACCTGCGGATCATGGTCGAGGTATTGCCGTGCCCGCACCCGCCGATCGAGCCAGTTCTCGACACCGAATTCACGGCTGCTGTCCAGCGCCTGGTCGCGGCTCAGTCCACGTCGGTCATCGCCATGCAGCGCCTGCAATGCGGTGACCACGATCCAGGCACGCAGGCCGCCCGGGCCTGTGGGGTCGGCCACGCCGCGCAGCACACCGGACGCCACCCCTGCTGAGGTTTGAAATTCGAACAAGGCTTCCAGGACATCCTGACCGGCGCGCGCGACCCAGCGCGGTGGCGTCCGTCCTGCCGCCAGCCGCACCCCGGTGGGGCGGCTGCGTGCCAGACAGGCGCCCAGCGCCTGGGCGATCGGCGCGTGCCCACTGACCGTGGAAATGGTGCCGCTCAATGCGACCAGATCACGCCAATGTCCGGATGCGGTGAACAGCGCCGCAGTGCCCGCTGCATCAGTGCGCGTGAGTGCCTCATCCAGGGCGGCGAGCCAGCGTGTGGCCGCCACTGCAGCTTCAGGCGTACCCACGGGCGGTGTTGAGGACGGCGCGGTGACCGAGCCTTCCGTGCGACTGAAAGCGGCGGCAACGCCCGGGCCGCTAGCTCCGGAGGTCTGAGTGGAAGCGAAAGAGGATGGCGCGATGGCAGACATGCGTTTGAAGACTCCGTTCAACGATCAGAGGGGTGTGTCGATCATCATCAGGACGGGACGATCACGCCCTTGCCATCAGACTGACGGTCAAACAGCGTATAGGCTTCCACGGCCTGATCCAGCGTCCAGCGATGCGTGAACAGTCGGTCCAGATCAATACCTCGGTCAGCACAATATTCCGCGCAGGCGCCCTGGCCGACAGTAGAAAATGTCCAGGAACCGATGAGCGTCACCTGCCGGCGCAGCAGGTCAGGGCTCACGTCCAGGGTCACGGAATCGCCTTCACCCACAAAGCAGGCTTTGCCCCAGGTGCGCACACACCGAACCGCCTGGGCACGTGCATTGGGCGATGAGGATGCGTCGAGTGAGGCGTGGGCACCGCGCCCATGGGTGAGGTCCCGGATGGCCTGTACTACATCGGGTGTCTTCGTGGGATTGATCAGCGCCTGAGCCCCGAATTCACGCGCCCGCTCGAGCCGGGCATCGTTCACATCCAGCGCAATGACGCGCGCGCCCATCTGCGCGGCCAACAGGGTGGCCGACAGACCGACTGGCCCCTGACCGAATACCGCAATCGTCTGATCAGCTGTGAGTGCCAAGCGCTGAAGTGCGCCCCACGCCGTACCGGTTCCACAGGAAATCGCAGCGCCGGCGGCAAAGCTCAGTTCATCAGGCAAGGGCACGAGCGTGCGCGCGGGGCATTTCATGTAGCGCGCATGCGCGCCGTGTCCGGTGGCGCCATAGACTTCTGCGACGCCTTCAACGCACAGCTGCATCCAGCCTGTGGAGCAGTGATCGCATGCGCCGCAGCC
>DGIT01000142.1:3884-46219 GCA_002386465.1 Burkholderiales bacterium UBA4615
GCTGCCACCACACCGCAAGGCTCATGACCTGCGATCAGTGGGCCACTGATGGCGCCCAGCCCGAGTGCGGCTGTTGCGTCGGCGGCCCGATAAAACTTGAGGTCGCTGCCACACATGCCCGAGGCCTTGATCTCAAGGACGACCTCGCCAGGCCCGGGCGTGGGGTCCGGAAACTCCATCAGTTCAATTTGCCGATTGCCTTTGAAAACCATGCCTTTCATGGCGTGTCTCCTTTCGTCTCTTGTGTGTGAATGACCGCAGCGCCGGCGTGCATGCAGCGCCCGCTCAGCGCCCGCGGATGAAGCGGTACATCGCAGTGTGATCAGCCCCGGGGTCAAGCCCTTCTTCGGCCTGCTTCCAGGCGCTCAGGCAGGCCTGAGCAAATTTGTCCTCGGTGCCCATCCGGTCGATGAACGCCTGGGCGGTCTGCAGATCCTTGCGCATCAGGGCCAATGCAAAGCCTGAATTGAACGCACCCGATAGCATGAAGGTTTCGACCTTCACATCGGTCGTATTGTTGCGGCCAGTCGATGCATTGAAAACCTGATTGACTTTGTGAGGGTCGATCCCGAAGGCTTCGGCAGCGGTCAGGGCCTCGCAGACGGCCAGAAGGCCACTGGCCGACACATAATTGTTCAGGGCCTTGACCGCATGGCCTGCACCCGCCGCACCCACATGGACGATAGTCTTGCCCATGGCCTGTAACAGGGGGCGTACACGTTCGACGGCCTCGGCCTCACCGCCCATCATGATCGCGAGACTGCCATCGACCGCACGCTTGACGCCACCCGACACCGGGGCATCCACAAAGGCAATGCCTGATTGAACCAGGCGCGCAGCATTGTCGCGAGAACGCACAGGGTCGGACGAACCCATGTCCAGCACCAGTTGCCCAGGTTGCAGGGACGCAGCCAAACCAGCGTCCCACAACAGGGTGTCGACCGCAGGGCTGTCGGGCAGCATCAGGATGATGACCGGAGCCCCTTTCGCAGCATCGATGGCGCTGGCTGTGCTCTGAAAGCCTGGCTCCTCCTTCAATGCTGCAACAGCCGCGGCGCTCAGGTCCTGGCCCGTGACACGATGACCAGCGCCCAGCAATCGACGGACCATCGGCTGGCCCATCTTGCCCAGACCGATGAAGGCGACTGACCCGCTCACGGCTTGGTGCCCGTTTCCTTGAAGACTTCCTTCGCATTGCGAAAGCTGTCGATGGCGGCAGGCACGCCACAATAGATCGCTGTTTGCAGGAACACTTCGCGGATTTCCGCAGGGGTGACCCCGTTGTTGAGCGCGCCACGGACATGCAGCTTGAGCTCGTGCGGGCGGTTGAGTGCGGTCAGCATCGCCAGGTTCAGCAGGCTGCGGGTCTTTCGATCCAGGCCTGGCCGATTCCAGATTTCGTTCCAGCAGTACTCCGTCACCAGTTCCTGCATGGGCATATTGAAGTCGTCAGCGCTCGCAATCGAGGCGTCGACATACTCGGCACCCAGGACGGCGCGGCGGGTTTTCAGTCCATTTTCAAAGGCATCACGGTTCATGAGGGATCCAGGAGGGTGAGGAACGGAATGCGTGCCGCAGGGTTGCAGCCCGTCTCAGGGTATTTTCTGCCGATCCGTTTGTCGATCCCCCAGGCCCCACGGAGTTGAACAGTGAAACTCATCAGTGCCACCCCCAGCCCCTATGCCCGCAAAGTACGGATTCAGTTGCTCGAGAAAGGCGTGCCGTTCGAGCTCGTCACGGAAGTGCCCTGGAATGATGACACCACGGTACCTGCCTACAACCCTCTGGAAAAGCTGCCAGTACTGATCCTGGACGATGGCCGTGCCCTCTACGAATCAGCCTACATCCTGGAGTGGATTGAGCGGATGCATCCGCAACCCGCGCTCATGCCGTCCGATCGCGATGCCTATCTTGAAGCGCGGCAATACATGGTGCTCGCCGACGGCATTTGCGACGCTGCGCTGCTGCTCTTTTTTGAGCGCTTGCGAGCGCCCGCTCATCGCAGTGAACCCTGGATGGCCCGGCAACTGCGAAAGGTTGATCGAGGTCTGGAAGCGCTCGCGCGCGACATCGGCACCCGCCCATTTGCGGTGGATGACCGCTTCACGCTGGCCGATATTTCGGTAGCAGCGCCCCTGGGCTGGCTGAAGGTGCGAGCCCCCGACATCGACTGGTCGACCAGGCATCCGGATCTGGCGCGCTACTATGAGCGCCACTCGCAACGCGAGTCATTCATCAAGACAGTGCCGACGGCTCAAGTGTTGCGCGACAAGGTCGTGTGACCTGCCTGCAGGCCGCTGTCAAACCATACGCTGGAGACCATTCATGTTCTTGTTTTCGTCGACTGTTTGCTTGCCCGCCCTGGTGTCGTCGCGCTCGCGCGCGCGCCGTGCACTCCTTGGTGCCGGAGCACTCCTGGCGGCATCAGCCGCAGTGCTGCCTGCTGCGACCCTGGCGCAGGGGCAGCCTTTCCCGTCCAAGCCCGTCACGCTGCTGGTGCCCTTCCCCCCAGGTGCGGCCACCGACGCGGTGGCGCGTGCACTGGCCGTACCGCTGGCGAAACAATTGGGTCAGCAGGTGGTGGTCGAGAACCGCGCAGGCGCAGCCGGCACGCTGGCGACTGCAGCCATGGCGCAATCGTCGGCCACTGATGGTCACACCGTAGCGATTGCGCCTGCAACGATCTTTCGGATACCGCATCTGCAGAAAGTGCCCTACGACACGATGAAGGATCTGACCTTCATCATGAATTTTTCCGGCTACACGTTTTCGCTGGTGCTCGCCGAGAGCCTGGGCATCAAGTCCGTGCCGGAATTCATTAGTTGGGCCAAGGCCAATCCCGGCAAGGTCAGCATCGGTGCCAGCGGTTCCGGCAGTACCGGCCACATTGCCACCCACATGCTTGGTCAAAAGTCTGGGACTGACCTCACCTTTGTGCCCTTCAAGGGCGGCGCTGAGGTACTGAGCGCCTTTGTAGGTGGGCATATCAATGCAGTGATCGACGGGGGCTGGGCGCAGATCGAGAAGCAAGGTAAGGGTCGTGTGGTCATGACCTTCCAGGACAAACGCATCCCACGGTTGCCCAATGTGCCTACGGCGCGCGAGTCGGGCTATGACATCGTGTCGATCAGCCCCATCGGTCTGGTCGGCCCGAAGGGCATGGATCCGAAAGCGGTGCGTGCCTGGCACGATGCCATGAAAGTCGCCCTGGCCGATCCGGCCTACAAGAAGCTTCTGGAACTCCATGACCTGGAAGATGCTTATATGAGCGGTGATGACTATCAGAAACTTGCCGCGCGGCTTTGGGTCGACGAGAAAAAGAACTTTGAAGCAATTGGCATGAAGACCAACTGACGGTCAAACGGACGCGATGCGGGCTCAGGTCCGCATCATGCGTCGGTTGCCTGCGAACCGGGTGACTCCGGCACGGTCCAGAAATTCCAGTACTTCGATCGTCAGATTTCTGCCGATGCCCGAGGCGTCACGATAGGCCGCGGCGTCGAAGCTGCCATCTGTCGAAGTGCCTGCCAGCTTTTGCGCGATGGCAGCGAGTTCATCCAGGGTGCCCGGCAGGTAAAACCGATTCGGGGCAACCGGCAGCAGGTGCCCGAGCGTCGCCATCTCGCGCAAAAAATTCAGCAGAGTTGCGCGTTCCATACCCAGTGCGGTTGCGAGCTCTCCCACAATCGGAGCGCGCAGGCCCGCTTGAGCCAGCGCCGCCTGCACGCGTTCAAGCAGCGCCTGATGCTCGGGCAACAATACTGGGCGATGCTCCGGGCGTCGTACATGGATACCGTCCCGCACGATCTGCCCCTTCGCCATCACGGCCCGCAGGGCTGCTTGAGCGATGGCATCCACACGGCGCACGCCTGCATCCCGCTCTGTTTCGAATCGGGCTAGATAGGTCTGCCCGCTTGATCGGGCCAGTTCCGACGGTTTGAGTCCAATGTGCTCGGGATGGTCCAGGTGCGACTGGCTCAGCACATCGATCAGGATGGCCTGCCATTGCGTCCAATGCGCGGGTGACAGTCCAATGCCCGGCGCTGGCCGACCGATGTCCTCGCGATCGGCGCTGCCGCTCGGTACGGCCAGGTGTACTTGCGAGGCTGCACGAAGCTGTACTGCAGCGATGGCCGTCAGGTTTCGGTTGCGTTCGAAGGCATCGAGCTCAATGCCCAATGGTGACGCCTCGAGCAAAGCACACAGTGCCTGCTCGGGATCCTGGAGGCGCAGTTGTTCCAGTCGCGTTTGGCGCAACGCACTGCTGCGACCGCGCGCAGGGGCCTGCGGGTCGATCACGATTGCACCGCCCAGCGTCGCCCTGGCTGCCGGATCCCTGATGACCAGTCGATCTCCCCACAGCAGTGGCAAGGCTTGCTCCAGGACCAGTTGCCCGAATGCGCTGGCGCCGGCGGTGAGTTCGCGCTGCTGCATCAGATGCAGTTGTGCTGACACATGGGCTGCACCCGCATGAATCTGGACGTGGATGCCAGTACGGATCGGCTTGTCGATATCGGCCAGCGCATTCACAGTGACATCGATGCGCTGAGTCGGCGCATGCGCAAAGGGTGTGACCAGCCAGTGACCGCGGCCGATCAGCGAGCGATCGAGGTCCGGACCGGCTAGGTTGATGGCGCACCGCTGTCCCGCCCGGGCGTGCTCGGCGGGCAAGCCCTGGGCATGGATCTGGCGGACGCGCGCGGCACGGCCGAGGGGCGACACGATCAATTGATCGCCAGTGTTCGCCACCCCGCTGAGCACCGCGCCGGTGACGACCAGGCCTGCACCCGGCACCGTGAATGCGCGGTCGATCGCCATGCGAAACCCACCGGTGGCCTCGCGTGCCACCCATTTGTCGGACCGCTCGGCGAGGTGCATGCGCAGAGTCTGCAGTCCGATCCCCGCGGGGGTATCGACTTCAAACACCGGTGCATCGGCAAACCGCGTGGGCGCCAGCAGGGATGAGATCGCCGCACGCGACAGGTCGCGCTGCTGTGGAGAGGCGCGGTCGATTTTGGTCAGTACGATGCACAGCGATGTCGCACCCAGCACATCCAGGATGGCCAGATGCTCACGCGTTTGCGGCATCGGCCCATCGTCCGCTGCGATGACCAGCAGGGCGAGGTCAATGGCATTGATACCGGCCAGCATGTTGCGCACGAAGCGCTCATGTCCTGGCACATCGACGAAACCTGTGGGGACAGGGCCGCCAAGGTCGGCATAGGCGAAGCCGATGTCGATGGTCAGGCCGCGACGCTTCTCCTCATCCAGCCGATCGGTATCGACGCCCGTGAGTGCGCGCACCAGGCTGGTCTTGCCGTGGTCGACATGTCCTGCAGTGGCGATGATCATCGTTGAAAGGAATGAATGCTGCGACGGTTGCGCACCATGACGCAGCTCACGCTATGCCGGGCTGAGTGCATGCCGCGCGGCCGAAAAACGCGGGACCGTTTTGAGTCTAACCGGATCGTGCACGTCAATGACCGCCCTCCCGGGCAGTCGTGGCACCATGGCGCTCATTCCCCGCAGGCAAACAGGTGAGTCCATGAACAAAAAATCGCACTTTGATCGTGCTGGCGTTGAACAAACGATGCAGACCTATTTCGACGGTTTGTACGAGGGTGATGCCGACAAGCTGGCTCATGTGTTTCATCCGACGAGCGCGCTGACCTGGGAGCAGGATGGCGCGCTGCAGGTGCTGTCTCGCGACGCATGGCTGAAGGTTGTTCGCGAGCGCCCGTCGCCGAAGTCGCAACAATTGGCGCGCGACGACGGCATCCTGCTGCTGGATCACTCGAGTCCCACGACGGCCTTCGTCAAGGTCAAGTGCCAGATCCCGCCGCGTCACTTCACCGATTACCTCAGTCTGATTCATATCGATGGACGCTGGCAGATTGTTCAGAAGGTCTACGCGGTCGCCATGACACTATGAAATAGTGATCCGACCCCAATTAACCAATTAACTCAGGCGGCGGCGGATGGCGGCGTGATGATCACCGCGCCCGCCGCGGCCCACCAGGACCAGGGTGGGTGGGCTGGCCAACAGCGTGCGGGCCGCAGCGCTCAAATCGCCTGCACTGATGGCAAGCGTTGTGGCAATGCGTTCATCGGGTGTGAGCACGCGCCCATGCAAGAGCAGGTCGCGGGCCACGGACTCGGCCAGGTCCATCGGTCGCTCGAGGCTGCGCGCCAGGTGCGTGGCCTGCTGATTGCGGGTGCGCTCCAGATCGTCGGCCTGCACGCTGCGGCTGAGGGCCAGCAGTTCGTCACAGACGACCTCGAAGAACACCTTGAGGTTCTTGGGCGCTACGCCGGCATTGACCTGGAGGATCCCGCAATCATCATGCCCCTCGGTCCATGCGTCCACCTGATAAGCCAGCCCACGGGCTTCTCGCACAGCCTGAAAGAGCGGCGAGGACATGCCGCCGCCCAGCAACTCGCCCAGCAGTTCAAACACCGGCCATGACGGGTCAGCCCGGCCTGGCACCGGCCAGCCCAGGGCGACCGAGGTCTGCTCATAATCGTCGTCGATGTGCCTGAACCCGCCCACATAGCGGGCGGGTTCGCGCACCAATCCGACACCACGAGGCAGATCACCGAATTGGCGAGCGACCTGTTCCGCGAAGGCCTCGTGCTCCAGATGTCCGACACCGACGACCACGATCCGGTCGGCGGTGTAATGCGCGCGCAAATGCTCGAGCAGATCGTCCCGACCCACGCTGCGAACAAAGCGCGCCGTACCCAGGATCGGTCGACCAAACGCCTGCTTGGGGAAGGCCTTCAAATCGAATTCGTCTTGCGTGACCGCGTCCGGATCATCGACTGAATCGCCTAACTCCTGCAGGATCACCTGCCGTTCGCGCTCGATCTCGTCGACCGGAAAGGTGGAGTGTCGAATCACATCGGCCAGGACATCCAGTGCCACGGGCATGTGCTCGGGCAGCAGCACGGTGTGATATGCGGTGTGGTCCTTGGCGGTATAGGCGTTCATGGAGGCGCCCACCCGCTCGATGTCGAGCGAGAGTCTGCGCGCGTCACGGCGGTGTGTGCCCTTGAACGCCATGTGCTCAAAGAAGTGCGAGATCCCGTTGAGCGACGGCGGTTCATCGCGAGAACCCACTCGTACAAACGCGCCGACCGCCGCGGTTCGAAATCCGCTCAGCCGCACGCTTGCCACCGTCAAGCCATTGGCTAGCTCGACGGTGCGCAAATCCGGCGCGGAAGTGGCAGAGCTTGAGGCGGGCACAGAATGAGGGCGGGCAAACGCCACGGAACAGGCCGTGACACCGAGTGGAGCAGGTCCATTGACCGGAGAGGAGTCTACACGTGGCCCGGGCGATCCCATCGCGTGCACCCCGGACTGCTCAGGCTTGTGTCAATCAGCACGGCGGCGCGTGCGGCTGTCGAGCGAAAGAGGCTCAGTCCTTTAACGCCCGCGCTCCAGGCCTGAGTGAGCAGCGCACCGGTGTCGCTCACTGAAGCCTGTTCCGGCAGGTGAATCGTCTTGGAAATGCTCGCATCCACCCAGGGGGCGACGGCCTGCACCATTGCCAGCTGCGCCTGGGGTGACACCGCTGCCGCACCCATGAAGGCCGGTGGATTCTCAGACGTCCGCATCCCGGCAGGCAGGGTGCGCCACAGGCGCACGGCACGGTTCGTCAGGCGGATCGACTCCGGCGCGCGTTCGAGTTGAGTATGCATTCGTATGAAGTCCGCGGCAAAGGCAGGCTCGATGCCGCTGGAGGCATTGTCGGCAAAGGCCAGGGCGATGGATGCGGTCGGTGCAATGGACATCAGATGCGAGTTGCGCAGGCCCGTCTTTGCAATCCGTGCTTTCAAGGCTTCGGGTAAGGTCGAGGCAAAGCGCGGTGGCGCAAGAAAACGCGTCGCATCAAAAGCAGGAAAGGTCCCCAGCGTCCGAGCAAGTTCCATGGAGCGCTCATACGCTGTGTGACACATGAATCGGGCGATGCTGCTGGCGGTGGCGCGCGCCGCCGCGCTGTCATAGCGTTGGCCCAGCATCGTGAGTGCATCGGCCAGCCCGAGGAACCCCAAGCCGATGCGTCGGGTCTGCCGTGCAGACGCTGCCTGTTCGGTCAGCGGCCAACGGGTCACATCGATGACCCGATCAAGCATCTCCACGCCAGCACGGGTCAGCCTGCGCAATGCAGTCCAATTGATCGCTGCGTGCGGGGTGAAGGGGTGGTCTACCAGGCGGCCCAGGTCGACCGAGCCCAGCGCACACGCGCCCCATGGGGGTAAGGGCTGTTCACCGCACGGATTGGTGGCGGCAATCGTTTCCCGATACGACAGGTTGTCGAGGCGATTGATGGTGTCGATGAAGAGCACGCCCGGCTCACCGACGGCGTGTGCGGCCCGTGCGATGCTCTCCCATAGGGTGCGTGCTCGCATCGTTCGCCAGATCCAGAGCCCGTCTGAGCGCTGCGGCGCTGCGGGCAGTCCGCCCCCCGGGGCTGCCTGATGGATCAGATCAAAACTGGTGTCGTTCGCGACGGCACGCATCAGTTCATCGGTCACCGCAACGCTCAGAGTGAACCGAGAGAGCACGCCAGACACCCGCTTGGCCTGTATGAACGATTCAATATCGGGATGGTCGCAGCGCAACACGCCCATTTGCGCGCCCCGTCTTCCACCGTGTGAAGCGATCGATCCGCACAGGGTGTCGAAGACGCGCAGGAATGCGACCGGCCCTGCGGCACGATCCTCACTGCCCGAAATGCGAGCGCCCTGCGGTCGGATCGCGGAAAAATCGTAGCCCACGCCCCCGCCGTGTCGCAGGCTCGTCGCGGCCTGCTCCAAGGCGAGCATGATTCCCGGAACACCTTCATGCGAGCCGCTCAATGCATCGCCAACCGGCTGCACGAAACAATTCACGAGGGTTGCAGGAAGATGCGTACCCGCTGCGGCGGCAATGCGCCCGGCGGGCAGCAGACCCGACTGCATGGCATCCAGGAAAGTCCTGGCTTGCACGGTGTTTTGCGCGAGGCCGTTGGCGACGCGCTCAAACACCTGATGCGGGGTGCATTCTCCCGGCCGCAGGTATTTCTCGGTCAGCACGGCACGGCTGCCAGACTGCGGTGACAGCGGCTCCCACAGCAAGCCGCTTGCCAGCCGGTCATCGATAGGTTCCCGCTTCATGCTGAATCCTGAACGGCTTCCGCCCAGCGACATTGATCCGGCTCAATCGGCCGACTGACCATGCAAGAAGGCCGGGCTCGCCTGGTCACCGCTATGATCTGTGCCATGACCATGCAGTACTCCCCGTCCATTCAGGTGGCGCAGCAAGCCCATTGGGCAGGCCGCATGCTGATGCTGACCGGCCTCGGCAGCCTGCTTGCGCTCGCGGTTGCCCTGATTGCCCAGCATGCGTTTGGTGTAGAGCCCTGCGCCTGGTGCGTGATCCAGCGCATGGCGGTCATTCTCGTGGCCGTGGTGTCGATCGTCGCAATCCTTATGGCGCGCGTGTTGCCGCGCGCCGCGCCGGCGGTGGGCGCTGCGCTGGTGGCTGGATTGTCAGCCGGTGGCGCCGTGGCCGCCTGGCATCAGCACACTGTCGCCGCCAAACAGCTCTCCTGTGCATTTACCTGGGCCGACCGGACCCTGATGGACTTGCAGTTCGATGCGATCTGGCCGTCGCTCTTTCGTGTCGGAGCAACGTGTGCAGATGCCGCACAGTCCACCCTGCTCGGTTTGCCATTCGAGGTCTGGAGTGGACTGTGGTTCGTGTTGTGCGCGGTCGTGGCACTGGCCGCCTTGCACCGGCTGACGCTACGACAGCGCCGTTTGTTCCGCTGACGGACACGCTGTCGTCTCAAAGTCGACAAGGACCGGTGATGGGCTGGGCATCACCCGATCGGGCGGGTAACATCGTCTCGCTTGACTGCTGTGTTGCACCGTGAACGCGGGCTCTTCACCCCGTTCGCTCCCATTCAAAATGACCCTGACCAGGAGTGTTCCGATGAAAAATGTGTTGATCGCCGCTGCGCTGGTGCTGTTTGCCGCTTCGGCTCATGCTGACCATGGCAGCTGTGCAGAGCACGCCAAGGACAAGAAGCTTTCTGGCGCGGCCAAGAACAGCTTTATGAAGAAGTGCGAGCGAGACGCTTCATCGGCCTGCAAGCTGTCCGCAGACGAGAAGAAATTGAACGGCGCTGCACGTAACAGCCACGTCAAGAAGTGCACCCGTGAAGCGGTGAATGGCTGACGTCTTGAATCCGGATGCGGCCGAACTGGCCGCATCCCTGAATGCGGCGAGCGACATGTTCGCCTCGATGGGGTTCAGCCGACTGCTCGACGCCGATCGCAAGGCCGGCATCGTCCGGCTGGAATTCGATGCGCTGCCCAGGTTCTGCCACTCGAATGGGCAGATTGTTCAGGGCGGTTTCGTGACCGCCTGGCTGGATTCAAGCATGGCGCAGGCAGCCCGCTTGCATGCAGGTCGCCCGGTGGGGGTGGCCAGCCTGGAGGTGAAGGTCAGCTTTCTTCGCCGCGTGGGTCCGGGAAAGGTGGTGGCCGAAGGCCGAGTGACCCGCATGGGTCGCCGTGTGGCCTTTCTCGATGCCAGCTTGTTCGATGCGGTGTCGGGCGTGCTCCTGGCCACGGCGTCTTCGAGCGCTCTGATCGAAGACGCCTGACCGCGCACTCACCCGGCCCATGCCGGGTGCTTCGTCAGACGCCTGAATCGACTCGCCGACCTGCCCCACGTGGGCCTCGTTCAATCAGGCAGGTACACACCGGCATGATCTCGCCCTCCTCGGTCAGCGTTTGCAAGGTCACGGTAAAGCCCCACAGCTGGGCCAGGTGTCGAACGACAGTTTCGCTATCGCCTGACAGCGGCCGGCGCTTGTGTTGAAAGTGCTGCAGGGTCAGTGAACGATCACCCTCCAGATCCACGCTCACAACCTGAATGTTGGGTTCGCGCTCGGCCAGCGAATACTGCCTGGACAGCGTCTCGCGCACCGCGCGATAGCCGGCGTCATCATGAATCGCTCCGATGCGCCGGCTCATGTCGGTGTCATCGTCGATCAGGCAAAACAAACGAAAGTCCCGGATCAGCTTCGGTGAGAGATATTGGGCAATGAAGCTCTCATCCTTGAAGTTGCGCATCGCAAAATCCAGAGTGCTGCGCCAGTCTGCCCCCGCAATGTCGGGAAACCAGCGCCGGTCCTCGTCGGTGGGCGACTCGCAGATACGCCGGATATCGCGGAACATGGCGAACCCCAGTGCATAGGGGTTGATGCCGGCAAAGCGCTCGCTGTTGAAGGCAGGTTGCGTCAGGACGTTGGCATGCGAAGACAAGACCTCCAGCATCAGGGCCTCGCCAACCAGGCCTTCGTCATACATTGTTTGCAGAATGGTGTAGTGCCAGAAGGTAGCCCAGCCCTCATTCATCACCTGCGTCTGGCGCTGCGGATAAAAGTACTGGGCGGTCTTTCTCACGATGCGCACCAGCTCGCGCTGCCAGGGCTCCAGCAGCGGTGCGTGCTTCTCGATGAAGTACAGGATGTTTTCCTGCGGCTCGCGCGGAAAGCTGCGGACAGGCTCCTCGTCTGCTGCGCGCATCGAACGCGGCAGCGTGCGCCACAGATCGTTGACCTGCTGCTGTTGATAGACCTCGCGCTCTTTCAGGCGTGCCTGTTCCTGCGCCAATGATCTGCGACTGGGCCGCTTGTAGCGGTCGACCCCCAGATTGGCCAGTGCATGGCAGGCATCGAGGATCCGCTCGACCGCGTCCTCGCCGTGGCGCTGTTCGCACTCGGCCACATACCGCTTGGCGAAGACCAGATAGTCGATGATCGAATCAGCGTGGGTCCAGGTGCGAAAAAGATAGTTCCCCTTGAAAAACGAGTTGTGGCCGTAGCAGGCATGGGCGATCACCAGCGCTTGCATCGGCAGCGTGTTTTCCTCCATGAGATACGCGATGCACGGATTCGAGTTGATGACGATTTCGTAGGCCAATCCCATGTGGCCGCGTTTGTAGGTCTGCTCCGTCGCGAGATAGTGCTTGCCGTAGGACCAGTGCGTATAACCCACTGGCATGCCATGGGAGGCGTAGGCATCCATCATCTGTTCGGCGCTGATCACCTCGATCTGATTGGGGTAAGTGTCCAGGCCGAAATCGGCTGCAATGCGCGCGATCTCACGGTCATAGCGAGCCAGCAGCTCGAAGTTCCACTCCGATCCACCGGGCAGTGCCTGCTGCGCGGTACGCGTCGGTGCATCGGTCTTCGCGTCCGGTAAGCGTGTATGCGACAGGGCATTCATGCGGACTTCAGCTCCTTGCGCAAGAACAATTCGCGCAGTACGGGATAGACGTCGGCCTGATTCAGAATCCGCCCCATGGCCAGATTGCGGGATACGGCTCGTGCCGATTCGAAGTGTTCCCACAAGACCTGCGGCTGTTCGGCATCCACTTCCACATAGCAGTAGTACTGAACCCTTGGCAGCAGTTCCTGCATCAGTAAGGCCTGGCAGCGTGGGGAGTCGCTGTCCCAGTTGTCGCCATCCGAGGCCTGCGCCACATAGCTGTTCCACAACTCGGTCGGATAGCGTTCCTTCATGATGGCCAGTGTAAGTTCCAGCGCACTGGACACCACGGTGCCGCCTGATTCACGCGAATGGAAAAACCCTTCCTCATCCACTTCCGCTGCCACGCTGTGGTGACGAATGAAGACCAGCTCGATGCGTTCGTAGTGGCGCATGAGGAACAGGTGCAACAGGATGAAAAATCGCTTGGCCAGGTCCTTACGATGCGCATCCATGGAGCCCGAAACGTCCATCAGGCAAAACATGACGGCCTGTGAGACCGGTTGGGGCTGAGGCACCCGATTGTTGTAGCGCAGATCGAATTCATCAATGAAGGGCACGCGTGCCATGCGCCCCAGGATCCGTGTGCGCTCGGCCTGCAGACCTGCAAGGTCCAGTAGGTTGTCCTGCGCGGGGTCAGCCCGATCAGCGTCGGCGACGCCCTCCGGGTGGGCCACCAGAGGCATGTGTGTCTGGTGACTTAAGCGCGCGATCTGCTCCTCGACCTGCGCCAACTGCTGACGGTGTGGTGCACCCAGCGCAATGCGGCGAGCCAGTGATTCACGCATGGTGCGCGTCATCGACAGGTTGGCGGGGGTGCCGTCGCTGCGATAGCCGCCGCGGCGCAGGCGAGTCTGCGGAATCTGGGTAAGCTGGGTCTTGACCAGATCAGGCAGGGCCATCTCCTCGAAGAAGAACTCAAGGTAGGCCTCTCTGCTGAGCGAAAACGTGAATGCGTCTTCGCTTTCGCCCGAGTCACCCGCACCACCTCCGCCGCCACCGGCTGATCCGGAGCGCTGCCGCGGGATCCGATCACCGGTGCCGAACTGCTCATTGCCCGGTAACACGCGTTCCTGCAGACCGCCGGAGCCCAGGGTGAAGTTCGGCTCTTTCAGATCGCGGGCGGGGATCGTGATGTTTCCGCCCTGATCGGTCTCGGCAATAGTGCGCTGGGCGACTGCGCGGGCTACGGCTTCACGAACCTGAGCCTTGTAGCGCTTCAGAAAGCGCTGCTGATTGCCTGCGCTTTTCCTTCGCCCGTTGATGCGGCGGTCGATAATCTCGGACATCGCATGGTCCTCTGGATGGGCCTGATCTGCTGCTCAGGACGACTTGCGCACGCGCAGATACCACTCGACCAGCAGGCGCACCTGCTTGGGTGTGTAGCCCTTTTCGACCATGCGATCGACGAAGTTCTGGTGCTTGCGCTGCTCGTCGGCCGAAGCCTTGGCATTGAAGGACACCACCGGCAACAGGTCTTCGGTCGTCGAAAACATTTTTTTCTCGATGACACTGCGCAACTTTTCGTAGCTGGTCCAGGACGGATTGTTGCCCGCATGGTTGGCCCGTGCACGCAAGACGAAGTTGACGATCTCGTGGCGGAAGTCCTTAGGGTTTGCGATGCCTGCAGGTTTTTCGATTTTCTCGAGCTCATCGTTGAGCTGGGTTCGATCAAATATTTCGCCGGTGTTGGGGTCTCTGAATTCCTGATCCTGAATCCACAGATCGGCGAAGCTGACGTAGCGATCGAAGATGTTCTGCCCGTACTCGGAGTACGACTCCAGATAGGCCGTCTGGATTTCCTTGCCGATGAACTCGGCATACGGATGGGCAAGATGCTCCTTGATGAAGGCGAGGTATTTCTTTTCGGTCTCGGGCGCAAACTGTTCGCGTTCGATCTGCTGCTCCAGCATGTAGAGCAGATGCACCGGGTTGGCGGCGACTTCCCCGTGGTCGAAGTTGAAGACCTTGGAGAGCACCTTGTAAGCGAACCGTGTCGACAGGCCGCTCATGCCTTCATCCACCCCGGCGAAATCCCGGTATTCCTGCAAAGACTTGGCCTTGGGGTCGACGTCCTTGAGGTTCTCTCCGTCGTAGATGCGCATCTTGGAGAGCAGGCTGGAGTTTTCGGGCTCCTTGAGCCGCGTCAGGATGGCAAATTGCGCCATCATTTTCAGCGTGCCAGGAGCGCAGGGCGCTTGCGATAAAGAGCTTGATTCCAGCAGCTTGCCGTAGATGCGCACCTCTTCCGAGACGCGCAGGCAATAGGGCACCTTCACGATATAGATGCGATCCAGGAAGGCTTCGTTGTGCTTGTTGTTGCGAAAGGCCTGCCATTCGCTTTCATTGGAGTGCGCCAGGATGACGCCATCGAAGGGAATCGCACCGAATCCCTCGGTGCCCTTGTAGTTGCCTTCCTGAGTGGCCGTGAGCAGCGGGTGCAGGACCTTGATCGGCGCCTTGAACATCTCCACGAATTCCAGCAAGCCCTGGTTGGCCAGACACAAGCCGCCGGAATAGCTGTAGGCGTCCGTGTCATTCTGTGAAAACCGTTCAAGCTGTCGAATGTCGAGCTTGCCCACCAGAGACGAAATGTCCTGATTATTCTCGTCGCCCGGCTCGGTCTTGGCGATGGCGATCTGCTGCAGGATGGACGGCTTGAGCTTCACCACGCGAAAGCGGCTGATGTCACCGCCGTATTCGGCCAGGCGCTTGACCGCCCACGGCGACATGATCGGGTTCAGGTATCGGCGCGCAATACCGTACCTGGCTTCAATCGCGGCGCCGTCTTCGGTTGGCGAGAACAGACCGAGCGGTGACTCGTTCACCGGTGAGCCCTTAAGTGCATACAAGGGCGCCTGCTCCATCAGGTGCTTGAGCTTTTCGGCCAGAGACGATTTGCCACCTCCAGGCGGCCCGAGCAAGTACAGGATCTGCTTGCGCTCTTCCAGTGCCTGCGCCGAATGTTTGAAGAACGAGACGATCTGCTCGATGGTCTCTTCCATCCCGTAGAAGTCCCTGAAGGCGGGATAGACCTTCATCACCTTGTTGGAAAAGATGCGCGACAGCCTGGGATCGGCGCGTGTGTCCAGCAATTGCGGTTCGCCGATCGCGTTGAGCATGCGCTCAGCTGCGCTTGCATAAGCACTGCGATCGCGTCGACACAGATCGAGGTACTCCTGCAGCGAATATTCCTCTTCCTGCTGCGCTTCATATCTGGCCTTGAATCGGCCCAAAATGTCTCCTTCGAATGCGGCTTCAACCGTTGCATTCGGAGGGGGAACGTTTGTGGAGCGGCCTGCGCCGAACGCTGAAAAACTGTGGCTGAATCCGGATTCCATCGGTGACCTCCGATCACGCAATCTGTGAATCGATTCTGTTAGCGTGAGCGGAGAATGATCTCGCGGATCCGGGTTGCGCGTGACCCTGGATCAGACGGACGGTCTGAAGCGCGGCCGTTTTCAGGCCTTTTTTAAGAGGGATGGACTGCAGTACCCCAGTGAGGGGCCAGCGGGCTGTCAGGCGGCAGGCTTGGATTGCACGGGCTGTGCAGCGACCGAACCTGAAGTGCTGGAGACCTGACTGGGCGGCGTGGGCTGGGGTGCCCAGCGTGACAGCAACAAGGCGTTGGTCATGACGCTCACCGAGCTCATGGCCATCGCGGCGCCTGCAATCATCGGGGATAGCAGCCCGAGGGCAGCCAGCGGAATCCCGACGATGTTGTAGGCAAACGCCCAGAACAGGTTTTGATGGATCTTGCGCACCGTGCGCCGGGAAATCTCCAGCGCAGCCGGCACAAGACCGGGGTCGCCGCGCATGAGCGTGATGCCCGCGGTGTGCATGGCAACATCGGTCCCTGTGGCCATGGCGATGCTCACATCGGCCGCAGCCAGTGCCGGTGCGTCATTGATGCCATCGCCCACCATGGCCACGCGACCTGTGGTGTTGGCTTTCAGCGTGGTCACGGCATGGGCCTTGTCGTCGGGCAGCAGATTGGCGATGACCTCGGTGATCCCGAACTGCTCGGCCATCACCAGGGCCGCCTGCCGGTTATCGCCAGTCAGCATCACGCTGCGCACGCCCATCTCGGCCAGCCGTTGCACCGCTTCACGCGCGCCTGGCTTGGGCGCATCGCCAAAGCCGAGCACCCCGATTGCGCGCACCGATCCGTCGGGGCGTGATGCCATCACCCACGAGACGGTGCGCCCCAGAGCCTGGAGCGCTTCGGCCCGTCGTGTCAGTTCTGGGTCCGCGCCGGTACTCGGATCGGTACCTGCGACCCCGCGTTCAGCTGCCAGGCGCGGGCTACCGATCGTGACGGTTCGGTGGTCGACCTGACCTTCGATGCCGCGACCGGGCAGCGCACGCACCTCGAAGGCCTGTCGGATCGGGGCGTTGCTGGCACGCGCCTCCGAGAGCGTGGCATGCGCCAGCGGATGCTCGCTGCCCTGCTGCAAGGCTGCTGCGTCGGCCAGCATGTCAGCACGCGTTTCGCCCTCAGCCACCAGGGCATCGGTGAGTACCGGATGACCGACGGTGAGCGTGCCGGTTTTATCGAAGGCCACAATCTTGACCTGATGCGCCAGTTCAAGCGCTTGTGCATCCTTGATCAGCACGCCATGCCGGGCGGCCACGCCGGTGCCGGCCATGACTGCTGCGGGCGTTGCCAGACCCAGCGCACAGGGACAGGCGATTACCAGCACGGCCACGGCGGCGATGATGGCGGGTTCCACCGCATGACCGCTGAGGAGCCAGCCTGCAAAGGTGAGGACCGCAATGCCGATGACCACTGGCACAAAGACTGCCGAGACGCGATCGACAATGCGTTGGATCGGCGCCTTGGCTGCCTGCGCGTCCTCGACCATGCGCACGATGCGCGCGAGGACGGTTTCGGTTCCGACGGCCGACACATTGAGTTCAATGCGGGCGGCGCCATTGATGGAGCCGCCCACGACGCGATCACCCGGCCCGCGCTCGACCGGCAAGGGTTCGCCCGTGAGCATCGATTCGTCGACCTGCGTGTGACCGGCATGCAGGATGCCATCGGCAGGAATGCGCTCGCCGGGGAGCACGACCAGTCGATCACCGACCGCCACGGCGCTCAGGGACACATCGGCCTCGATCCCTCCCACCAGCCTGCGTGCAGTGTCCGGGCGCAGCGACTGGAGTGCCCGAATGGCTTCGGTCGTCTGACGCTTGGCGCGCGATTCAAGGTATTTGCCCAGCAGCACCAGCGCAATGACCACAGCTGACGATTCGAAGTAAAGGTGTGGCGCATGGCCATCATGAGCCCGGGACCACAACCACACGGACAGTCCCCAGCCTGCACTGGTGCCGATGGCGACCAGGAGGTCCATGTTGCCGGTACCGGCCCTCAGGGCCTTCCAGCCCGCCCGATAAAAGCGCGCGCCGAGAATGAACTGCACCGGCGTAGCCAGGGCGAATTGCGCCCAGGCGGGCAGCATGGCGTGGATGCCAAAGGGCGCGAGCAACATCGGGAGCACCAGCGGCGCGGCCAGCGCGATCGCGGCAATGAGCATCAGGCGTTCGCGCGCCAGACGGGCTGCAATGCGGTCGGGTGGTGGGGTGGCCGGGGCAGCACTGTCCTGCGGCTGTGCAGGGGTCTGAGTCGGCTCGGGTGCAGCCGGCACTTCGTAGCCGGCATCGGTGATCGCCTTGACCAGCGCTTCGCGAGCCAGGCCAGTGCCGCTGACCGTGGCTGCTTCAGTGGCCAGGTTCACCGAGACGTCACTCACCCCGGGCACCTTGCGCAGGGCGCGCTCGACCCGCGTGACGCATGACGCGCAGGTCATGCCTTCCACGGGCAGGCTCAGCATGGTGCCGGCCTGAGCGTAGTCAGAGACCGCAGCAGACGTACGGACAGCGGAATCGCTCATGATGCAGTCGAGTGTACCCTTGCGGTGAACGCCCGATTGGACTTGGATCAAAGGAAACGACCATGCAGCAGCAGTTCCATGTGGAAGGGATGTCCTGTGAACATTGCGTGCGCGCGGTCACGCGTGCCGTGCAGCAAGTCGATGCGCAGGCTGCCGTGCAGGTCGATCTGAAGGCCGCCACCGTGACGGTCAACTCCACGCAGCCGCGTCCGCGCATCGCTGAGGCCATCCGCGAGGAAGGCTACAGCGTGGCGCCCTGAGCCGGAACGCCGCGGGTGGGTACGACACGACGTATCGTTCTGGGCAGCCTGGCTGCAGTCAGCGGGCTCGCGGTAGGCTGGTCGCTGCTGCCGGTGCGGCAACGACTGACCGGTCACACGCCGCCGCCCGTGCCTTCCGGGCTGGTGCCCTTCAACGGGTGGGTGGCCATCGATGGTCAGGGCATCGTGACGGTGCTGATGCCCAAGTCTGAAATGGGGCAGGGCACACACACGGGGCTGGCGATGCTGCTGGCCGAAGAACTCGATGCCGACTGGGCGAACGTGCGCATCGGAGAAGCGCCGATCGATCCGATCTACAACAATGTGGCTACCGTCGTAGATGGTCTGCCCTTTCATCCGGATGACTCCGGTCTGCTCAAGCAGTTTGCAGGATGGATGACCGCGAAGGTCATGCGTGAAGTCGGTGTGATGATGACCGGGGGCTCCTCCAGCCTGAAGGATCTCTGGTTGCCCATGCGGCGTGCCGGCGCGAGCGCGCGCGCCATGCTGGTGGCCGCAGCGGCGCAGCAATGGGGTGTGTCTCCAGAGCAAATCACGGTCGCATCCGGCCGCGTGAGCCATGCGCCGAGCGGGCGCAGTCTCGGATTCGGCGAACTGGCGCAGGCCGCGGGGCGACTCCCGGTCGTGCAGGATCCGCCCCTCAAGCCGGCTTCGGCATTCAAGCTGATCGGCACGCCGCAATCGCGGCTGGACAGTGTCGCGAAGTCCAACGGTCTGGCCGGGTTCGGGATCGACACGCAGCTGCCGGGTATGCGCGTGGCCGCCGTGCGCATGGCGCCAGACCTGGGTGGGCAGGTCGGGTCGATGGACGCCGCCGCTGCCGAGAAACTGCCAGGCATTCGGGCTGTGTTGAGCGTGCCTGCGTCGCATGGCGGCAGCGGAGCGGTCGCGGTCATTGCAGACACCTGGTGGCAGGCGCGCCGTGCCCTGGATCAGGTACAGATTCGTTGGCAGCCGGGTCCCGCCGCCGGCCTGAGCAGTGCGTCGGTCATGACGCAACTGCAGGCTGCGCTCGCATCGGGCAGTGCACACGCATTTCGTACGGTGGGCGATGCTGAGGCTGCGATGCAGCAGGCCGCCCGCCGCGTGCAGGCCGAGTACCGCGCGCCTTACCTTGCCCATGCGCCGATGGAGCCGATGAACTGCACGGTGCAGGTGGAGAGTGATCAGGCGACGGTCTGGGCGCCCACCCAGGTGCCCGATCTGGCCCGTGCAACGGTGGCGCAGGTCACCGGTCTGGAAGCCAGGCGGGTCACCGTCCATGTGCCTTTCCTGGGCGGCGGCTTCGGCCGCAGGCTTGATGTCGACTTCATTGCCCAGGCGAGCTTTATTGCGAAGGCGATGCGTGGTGTGCCGGTCAAGACGATCTGGTCGCGCGAAGATGACATGGCCAATGATTTCTATCGCCCGGCTTGTGTCGCGCGATTCGAGGCCGGGCTGGATGCGCAGGGCCGACCCATCGCCTGGCAGTTGCGCACGGCAGGCCAGGCGATTGTCCCCGCCTATGCCAAGCGTGTACTGGGCTTGAGCGTGCCTGGTCCCGACAAGACCACGAGCGAAGGGGCCTTTGATCAGCCTTATGAATTTGCAGCCTGTCGTATCGAGCATGCTGCAGTCGAGCTGCCGGTGCCCATCGGTTTCTGGCGCTCGGTAGGGCATTCGCATCAGGCGTTTTTCAAGGAATGTTTTGTCGACGAGGTGGCCAGTGCAGCCGGACAGGACCCGGTCGCGTTTCGTGCGGCCATGCTCGCCAACCATCCCCGGCATCTGAAGGTGCTGCAGCGCGCAGCGGCCCTGGGCCGATGGGGCACTCCGCTTGAGCCGCGCGATGGCATGCGACGCGGCCGTGGCGTGGCGTTGCATCAGTCATTCGGGTCGATCGTGGCGCAGGTGGTGGAGGTGTCCATCGATGCTGCGAATGCACTGCAAGTGGATCACATCGTCTGCGTCATCGATTGTGGTCAGGCAGTCAATCCGAATCTGATTACCCAGCAGGTTGACAGTGCGATCGTTTATGGCCTGAGTGCGGCACTGCATGGCGACATCACGATTGCTGACGGGCGCGTGCAGCAAGGCAACTTTCACGACTACCGTGTGCTGAAGATGGCGGAATGTCCGCCTGTTCAGACCGAGATCATCGCCTCAAGCGAGCCACCTGAAGGGGTGGGCGAGCCGCCGCTGCCGCCGGTTGCACCAGCCTTGGCTAACGCCGTCTTTGCCGCGACGGGCACGCGGATGCGCGAGTTGCCACTGCGAATCAGTGAGTGACCCGCTGATTCAGCGCAGCTGGGTGATCAGCGCCGCGGTGACCGTATCGAGTGCGGCCGTACCCTGACCGGCGAGTGCGCGCTCCACGTTGCTGGCCAGCACTTTGCCCAGCTCCACTCCGAACTGGTCGAAGGGGTTGATGCCCAATACCGTGGCCGCGGTGTACGTGGCGTGCTCATGGCACGCGAGCAGCGCGCCCAGCGTGTGCGCATCGAGTTGCTGCAGCACCAGCGTCGTACTGGGCCGGTTGCCCGGGAAGTCGCGATGCAGATCGCCCGGCGCAGCCGGTTTGCCCAGGGCCAGGGCGGCTGCTTGCGCGATGCCGTTGGCCAGCAGGATGCGATGGCGATCGTCCGAAACCCCGGACAGGCCCGGGCGAGGCGAGCGCACGAGCACGAAGTCGACCGGCACACAGTCCGGGCCCTGATGCAGTTGCTGGAAAAACGAATGCTGGGCATTGGTGCCCGAGGTGCCCCAGATGATTGGTGAGGTGGGGAGCAGAGCGCGGTGGCCGTCCAGAGCAGCCGATTTGCCGTTGCTCTCCATGGCCAGTTGCTGCAGCCAGGCCGGCAGCAAGCGCAGGCGCTCAGCGTAAGGAATGAGTGCCTGCGAAGGCAGGTTCAGGAATGCTCTGTTCCAGACCGACACCAGCCCCATGCGGGCCGGCAGATTCGCATTCAAGGGTGTGTCGCGAAAATGGCGGTCCATGTCGGCTGCGCCTGCGAGGAGTGCATCAAAAACCGCCGGGCCGCAGGCCACCGCCACGCCCAGTCCGACGGTCGACCACAGCGAGTATCGTCCGCCGACCCAGTCCCAGAACTGCAGCAAGCGGTCTGCGCGAATGCCCCAGGTCAGCGCCGCCTGCGGGACTGCAGTCACACCGATCATGTGGGCAGGCCAGTCGGTTGCCGGACAACCGCCCGCCGTGAGCCATTGGCGGGCTGCCTGTGCGTTGGCGAGGGTTTCCCGCGTGGTGAAGGTCTTGGAGATGATGGCAAAGGCCGTGCGTGCAGGGTTCAGACCCACCAGGGCACGGTCCAGGTCTTCTGGGTCGACATTCGCTACGAAACGCACATCCACCCCCGTGGCGGGTGCCAGTGCATCACACACCAGACGCGGTCCCAGATCGGAGCCACCGATGCCGATGCAGACCAGCGCCTGGATCGGTTCACCCGAAAAACCGGTCAGACGGCCTGCGCGCAGGTTGTTGGCCAGTTCAGCCATGAGAGCGCGTTGCTCACGTACTGCCTGAGTCACGTCGGCAGAGCCCCCGACACCGCGCAAGGCAGTATGCAGTGCTGCCCGCCCCTCCGTGGGGTTCACGATCTCGCCCGCAAAGAGCCTCTGGCGGGCCGTGTCGAATCCACAGACCTGTGCCCATGCGTGCAGCGCTTCCAGCACGCTTGAGTCGAGGCGCTGTCGGGAAAAATCAGCGTAGACGCTGCCAAGCTCCAAGGACAACCGCTGGCTGCGCTGTGGATCGTCATGAATCAGCTCACGCAGGTGCAGGGAAGCGAAGCGATCAGCGTGCTGGCGCAGCGTGGCCACACAGGTGGCAGGGGTCAGGCCTGGATCCGCTGGGTGTGCTGTCATGTCCGAAAATGGCGAGCCAAGGAAGTGGGGCGGCCGGATAATGCCGGCATGCCTCAGATGCTGCCACACTCGGATCCATCGGTGCCGCTCCTGGACGCCGCGCTGTGCTGGCCGCTGTTGAGTGCACGCGATGTCCGCGCAGATGGCCGCTTTGTTGTGGGGGTGTCGAGCACCGGCATTTATTGCCGGCCGATCTGCCCGGCGCGCACGCCGAGGCGCGAACACTGCCGGTTCTACTCGACCGCAGCCGGTGCCGAAGCCTCAGGCTATCGGCCTTGCCTGCGCTGCAGACCCGAGTTGGCGCCAGGTCATGCGAGCGTGGATGCGCCGGCCCGCCTCGCTCAGGGCGCCGCTGCACTGATCGAGGATGGCGCTCTGGAGCAGGGCGGATTGGCGCATCTTGCACAGCGCCTTGGGGTGACCGATCGCCATTTGCGCCGCGTGTTCATGGCCCAGTTCGGCGTGACACCGATTGCGTATGCGCAGACCCAGCGATTACTGCTGGCCAAGCGATTGCTGACTGATACGCCACTACCCGTGACCGAGGTGGCGCACGCTGCCGGGTTCGCCAGCGTGCGCCGTTTCAACGACAGTTTTTCAAAGCGTTATCGGATGGCGCCTTCAGCGCTGCGGCGCGTGGCGGTTGCCGCATCCTCCCGGTCAGGCGGCGATGATCAGCCGGGCCTCCTGTTTCGCCTGGCCTATCGACCGCCACTGGACTGGCCGGCGCTGACCTCGTTCCTGGCGCATCGCTGCATTGAGGGTGTGGAGGCGATGGGCATGGGGCAGCGTCGCCGTGCACCGGGCTCGTCAGGCGAGGGGGTGGTCTATCGCCGCATTGTCCGGATTCCGACGCCGCGGGGTGCGCCGGTCTGCGGATGGATCGAACTGAGTGGTCTGGCCGCCCGTGCTGCAGCCGGGCATCTGCTGCAAGTGCGTGTTGACCCGGCCTTATCTGCAGCGATTCCCGCGGTGCTGGCGAGGGTACGGCGTGTGTGCGATCTGGGCGCGCGACCGGATGAAGTGGCCCAGGTGTTGGGTCCCCTGGCAGCCGGGCGCGAAGGGGTGCGCTTGCCAGGTGCCTTCGATGGCTTCGAGATCGCAGTGCGCGCGATCTTGGGCCAGCAGGTCACCGTACAGCAGGCCCGCATCATGGCCGGTCGATTGGTGCAGCAGTTTGGTGAGCCCGTGGCAACCCCCTGGCTTGAATTGACGCATGCGTTTCCGCAGGCGGCACAGCTTGCGGCATGCAGTACGGACGATTTGCGCAGCGTCGGACTGTTGCGTGCGCGGTCGAGTGCCCTGATCGAATTGTCCCGCGCGGTGTCGCACGGTGAGCTCCGACTGGAGCCGGATGTCGATGTACCGGCCACCCTGACCCGGCTGATGGCCATTGTTGGCATCGGAGACTGGACGGCGCAGTACGTCGCGATGCGTGCACTGGGCTGGCCGGACGCCTTTCCTGCGGCCGACGTGGGTGTCATGAAGGCGCTCGGTGTCAAGACCGCCGCGCAGGCCCGTCGGGCCGCTGAAATCTGGCGGCCGTGGCGCGCCTATGCGGTCATTCATCTGTGGAATGGAGCAACGCCATGAACCATGCCCGGTTACACAGCCCCTTGGGCGACATCCTGCTGCACTTCGATCATGAAGCGCTCCGGGGCCTGTATTTCGACGGTCAGAAGCATCAGCCTGCAGCGGTGGTGCAGGCGCCTCGCGATGATGCGCATCCCGTGGCGCGTTCAACGGGCGCCTGGCTTGAACGCTATTTCGCCGGTGAACGCATGCAGACGACTCCGCAGCTTGAGCTTCAAGGCACGCCCTTTCAGCAGAAAGTGTGGGCGGCGCTGCTGCGTATCGGACATGGACACACTGCGACCTACCGCAGCATTGCGCAGGAGGCCGGATCGCCCGCTGCGGTCCGCGCCGTGGGCGCGGCTGTGGGCCGCAATCCGGTATCGATCATCGTGCCCTGCCACCGGGTGCTGGGCAGCGATGGGTCACTCACCGGCTACGCAGGCGGCCTGTCGCGCAAAACGCATCTGCTTACGCTGGAGGGCGTGCTGCCGCCCGGCCTGCCAGGAATTCGCTGAGCACGCGCCCGGTATGACTGTCGGTGCGCAGGGCCAGTTCCAGCGGCGGTGCGCTGGCCACCAGACGCCCGCCGCCGTCTCCGCCTTCCGGACCCAGATCGAGAATCCAGTCGGCTTCCGCCCAGAGGTCGATATCGTGCTCGATCACGACCAGCGTATTGCCCGCATCCACCAGCCTGTGCAGTACGCGAATCAGCTTTTCGGTGTCAGCCATATGCAGCCCGACCGTGGGCTCATCCAGAACGTACAGGGTGTGCACATCACCACCGCGCCCGCGCACACCGGCCCCGGGCTCACGCGCCTTGGCCAGTTCGGTGACCAGCTTGATGCGTTGCGCTTCACCGCCTGACAAGGTGGGGCTGGGCTGGCCCAGCGTGAGATACCCCAGGCCCACATCCTGAAGCAGTCGCAACGGGTGCGCGATGCTGCGATGCGCCTCGAAGTACACCACGGCTTCATCCACGCTCATGGCCAGGACTTCCCCGACCGACTTGCCGCGCATCGTGACCTGCAGGGTCTCCCGGTTGAAACGCTGGCCGTTGCAGACATCGCACAGCACTTTCACATCGGGCAGAAAACTCATCTCGATGGTCTGCACGCCCTGGCCTTCACAGGCCGGGCAGCGCCCCGCGCCGGTGTTAAACGAAAACCTCGCGGCGTCGTAGCCCCGCACCCGTGCCTCGGTGGTATCGGCAAACAGTTTGCGAATCGCATCCCAGAATCCGATGTAGGTGGCGGGGCAGGAGCGTGGTGTTTTGCCGATCGGCGTCTGATCGACCTCGAGGACGCGCGTGATCGGCTCGGTGCCTTCGATGGCCTCGCATCCGGTGGGCGCAGCGAGCCGGTCCTCTGCGGCCAGCGCACCGGCCTTGCCGCTGTTGCGCAGTGTCACCACAGCCTGCAAATTGGCCAGCAGCACATCGCGCGCAAAGGTGGACTTGCCTGAGCCGGAAACCCCGGTCACGACGGTAAGTCGACCCAGCGGGATACGGGCATCGATCCCTTGCAGATTGTGCAACCTGGCACCCCGGACCACGATCGCCGGGAGTTCGGCATTCACCGGTCGAGCAGGCTGCAGCGGATGTTGCAGCGGATGGGCCAGGAACCGGCCGGTCAGGCTGTGCGGCTGTTTCGCCAGCGCTTCGTGGTGACCCGTTGCCACAATCTCGCCGCCCAGTCTGCCGGCTCCGGGGCCAATGTCGATCACATGATCGGCCCGGCGAATGGTGTCTTCGTCATGTTCGACGACCAGCAGCGTGTTGCCGCGATTGCGCAGCGCCTCGAGCGTGTCGAGCAGGATGCGGTTGTCGCGCGGATGCAGTCCGATCGTGGGCTCGTCCAGCACGTAGCAAACGCCCTGAAGGTTTGAGCCGAGTTGTGCAGCCAGTCGGATGCGTTGCGCCTCGCCACCCGACAGGGTCGGTGCGGCGCGGGCAAGCGACAGATAGCCCAAGCCGACATCCGCGAGGAACTGCAGGCGCGAGCGGATCTCGCTCAAAATATCGCGGGCGATTTCAGCATCGCGCCCAACGAGTGACAGTCCGTCGATCCACTGTCGCGTGTCCTGCACCGGCATGGCGGTCAGAGCCGCAATGGATTGCTCATGCAGCCGCACAGCCAGCGCGGTTGGATTCAGGCGCAGGCCGGTGCAGGACGGGCAGGGCGCGTCGCCGTATTGCACGCCGGCATCGGTGGCGCCTTCCATGCCCGGTGTGAGTTCATCGGTGCGAATGCGCCCGATGGTTTCCAGGCCCGCGCCCAGGCAGGCCGTGCACCAGCCATGCTTGGAGTTGAATGAAAACAGTCGCGGGTCCAGCTCCGCAAAGCTGGTGCCGCAGGTGCCGCAGGCCCGCCGCGTGGAGTGAATCGATGTGTGGAGCGGTGCACCGGTGCCGCGGGCGTCACCCCCGGCAATCGCCCCTTCCAGTGCTTCCAGCCCGGTGGCCACTTTCACGACCCCCTTGCCATACTCCAGGGCGCTGCGCAGGGCATCTCGCAGCTCCGGCTCACGGTACGGCGAGACCACCAGGTCGGCGATCGGCAAGTCGATGTCGTGTTCGATGTAGCGATCGATGCGCGGCCAGGGCGTGGTGGGCAGAAACGCTCCATCCACACGCAGGTGCGTGAAACCCTTGCCCGATGCCCATTTCGCAAGATCGGTGTACACGCCCTTTCGGCTCACCACCAGCGGTGCAAGCAGGCCGATGCGCTGGTCACGGTGCTCGCGCAGCAGGCGCGCGACGATCGCATCGAATGACTGGGGCTCGATGCGGGTGTCGCAGGTGGGGCAATGCTGCACACCGATCTTGACGTACAGCAGTCGCAGGAAGTGATAGATCTCGGTCAGTGTGGCGACCGTGCTCTTGCGACCGCCACGACTGGTGCGCTGCTCGATCGCCACCGTGGGAGGAATGCCAAAGACGCCGTCCACATCGGGGCGCGACGCTGGCTGCACGAACTGGCGTGCATAGGCATTGAGCGACTCCAGGTAGCGCCGCTGTCCCTCGCCGAACACCACATCGAATGCGAGGGTGGACTTGCCGCTTCCAGATACGCCCGTGATGACCGTGAACCGGTTGCGTGGTACCTCGACGTCAATGTTCTTCAGATTGTGTTCGCGCGCGTTATGCACCACGATCGCATCACGTGCCCGCTTGCGCAGCAGCGTTTGCAGTGGCGCTCCGGGGTCGGCATCTGCCGAGTACGCGACGGTGGCATCGCTGGCGATCACGGCGCCATGGGCCCACTGCGTCCGCTGCTCGGCATATTCGCGCAGCGATTGGCCGGTGATGCTGGTCGGGTGATCGCTAATGTCCTGGGGGGTGCCCGTAGCAACGACTTCGCCGCCGGCATCACCACCATCGGGGCCCAGGTCGATCAGCCAGTCGCTGGCGCGGATCACATCGAGGTTGTGCTCGATCACCAAAAGCGAGTGGCCGGCCGCGAGCAGCTTGCGCAGGGCCCGCAGCAGGCGCGACACGTCTTCGAAGTGCAGCCCGGTGGTCGGTTCATCGAAAAGAAAAAGAGTGCCCCGTTTGCCGCGGGCTTTGTCCAAGCCTTTGCTGGCGGCCTCGGCCAGAAAGCCTGCGAGTTTCAGGCGCTGCGCCTCACCACCCGACAGCGTGGGCACGGGTTGCCCCAGCCGCAGATAGTCGAGTCCGACATCGGCCAGGGGCTGCAGCCGCGTGGTGATCTCGTAGTCCGAAGAAAAAAAACTCAGGGCCTCGTGCACGGTGAGTTCCAGCACTTCGGCGACCGAACGCGTGCCGCTGCTGCCGCGAATCTGCACTTCGAGAATGTCGGGGCGATAGCGTTTGCCGTCGCAGTCGGGGCAGCGCAGATACACATCGGAGAGAAACTGCATCTCCACATGTTCGAACCCGTTGCCGCCGCAGGTGGGGCAGCGCCCGTCGCCGGAATTGAAGCTGAAAGTGCCAGCCGTGTAGCCGCGCTCGCGCGCGACATCGGCTCCGGCAAACCGTTTGCGGATGGCATCGAACGCGCCGACATAGCTCACCGGATTGGAACGCGTGGTCTTACCGATCGGCGATTGATCCACGAAGACGACGTCTTCGATCCAGTCATCGCCCAGCAGCCGATCATGCCGACCGGGCGCCTCGCTGGGTTTGCCCTTCGCCTTGAGCAAGGCAGGCAGCAGGACATCCTGCATCAGGGTCGACTTGCCGCTGCCCGATACGCCGGTGAGGCAGACCAGCCGACCCAGCGGAATGTCCACATTGATCGATCGCAGGTTGTGTTCGCGCGCGCCCTCGAGCACCAGCTTGGGCGTGGACGCGGTCACCGGAGCGAGTTGTGTGGCAGGAATCGTACGGCGTCCGCTGAGGTAATCGCCGGTGAGCGTATCGGCCTGCCTCAGTCCGTCAGCCTCGCCCCAGTACACGATCTGTCCGCCCCGTTCGCCCGGGCCCGGGCCGATGTCGAGCATGCGATCGGCTGCGAACATCACCTGCGGATCGTGCTCGACCACTACCAGCGAATTGCCCGCATCGCGCAGCCGCTTCATGACGCCAATGACCCGGTTCATGTCGCGCGGGTGCAGCCCGATGCTGGGCTCGTCCAGCACGAACAGTGTGTTGACCAGGGAGGTGCCCAGGGCCGTGGTGAGGTTGATGCGCTGAACCTCGCCACCGGAGAGCGTGCGCGATTGCCGATCGAGGGTCAGGTACGACAGACCCACATCCATCAGGTAGCGCAGGCGCGCCCGCACTTCGGTCAGGAGCAGTGCAGTGGCTTCGTCGAGCGGGGCGGGCAATTCGAGGTGTGCGAAGAGTGCGGCCACACGTTCGATCGGCAGCAGCATCACATCGTGCACACACAGCCCGGGCATGGACTGCAGGACTGATGCGTTCCAGTTCACACCCGATGGCATGAAGCGCTGATAGCGCCCGCGATCCTTGCCGTCGGCGAAGGCCAGATCGGCATCGGCCTGCGAGCCGATCCGCCAGAGCAGGGCGTCGGGGCGCAGCCGCGCGCCGTTGCATACGGTGCAGGGCGTGTAGGCACGGTAGCGCGACAGCAGCACGCGGATGTGCATCTTGTAGGCCTTCGACTCCAGCCAGTCGAAAAAGCGCCTGATGCCATACCACTGCTTGTTCCAGTTGCCGGTCCATTCCGGACCGCCCTCGATGACCCATTGCCGGTGCGCTTCGGGCAGGTCTTTCCAGGGAATATCCATGGCCACGCCGTGCAGCCTGGCGTGGCGCGTCAGATCAGCCTGGCACTCCTTGAAGCTCTCGGTTTGCCAGGGCTTGACTGCACCGCCCTGCAGCGTGCGCGTGCCATCGGGAATGACCAACCCCAGATCGATACCGATCACGCGTCCAAAGCCGCGGCAGGTTTCGCACGCACCGATGGGGGAATTGAACGAGAACAGACTGGGGCTGGGGTCGCTGTAGGAGAGCGCGCATTCGGCACACGACAGGGCACTCGAATAGCGCCACAGCTGCGTATCATTGCCGTCGTCGCCCAGCACATGCACCGACAAGCGTCCGGCGCCGCGATGCAACGAGGCCTCGAAGGCTTCGGCTACACGACCTGGGTCTGCCCCTGCAAGCCGCAGGCGATCCTGCGCCACGTTGAGTACCAGCGGACGGTCGCCCTCGGCCGCTTCACGCGAATGCACGCGGGTATAGCCCTGCGCGAGCAGATGTCGCTCGATTTCCTCTTCACTGAAGTTGCCGGGCACCGGGACCGGGAAGCTGATCACCAGTCTGGGGTCGCCTGCCGCATGCGCGCGCTCGGTGACCGATTCGCGGATGCTGGCCACGGTATCGCGTCGCACTGCCACGCCGCAGCGTCGGCAATGCAGCCGCCCTGCACGCGCGAAGAGCAGCTTCAGGTGATCGTTCAACTCGGTCATCGTGCCGACCGTGGAGCGCGACGTGCGCACCGGGTTGGTCTGGTCGATGGCGATCGCGGGTGGTACGCCCTCGATCCGGTCGACCTGAGGTTTGTCCATCCGGTCGAGGAATTGCCTTGCGTACGCTGAAAACGTCTCGACGTAGCGGCGCTGCCCTTCCGCATAGAGCGTATCGAAGACCAGCGACGATTTCCCTGAGCCCGACACACCGGTGACCACCACGAGTTCGCGCGTCGGGATGTCGATGTCGAGGTTGCGCAGATTGTTCTGCCGCGCGCCGCGAATGCGGATGGGCGGAGTGTCCTCGGGGGTTGAGGGGGAGTCGGACATCGTGAGGTGGGGGCGGAGCGGGAGGGAGCCGGTGATGGTACGGGAATCGGTGAGGCGTGTGATTTCGGTGGGATTTGGGTTGGTGCGGGTCGGTGCGGGTCGGTGCGGGAGGTGCCCGCGTGACGTGGTGCTGCAAGGCCTCGGCGTAGGGCAGCGCTTTTTAACGAGACTGCACCGGCATTGCCGAGACACTCGTCGCATCTCAGCACGCGTCCCGGCGCGGTGGGGTGACAGGGCGCGCAGCGACTTGGCCGCACCGGGCCGCGAGCAGGTCGTGCAGGTGTCGGCCGGCGACCGGCCGACAGGGATCCGCTGTCTGAGCCCCGCTGGGGCGAGTTCGGATCCCGGCCTGCACGATCAAGCACGGCCCGGGAACCCGGCGGCGCAGCCGACGGGGGCGGGCATCGGAGCCAGCGCCCTGCCACCCCCAACCGCGCCCGCGCAACCTGCAACCTGCAACGTCCCCCGCCGTTCCCACTGCGCCATCGGCTACCATCGCGCCGATACTGAAGGAGCCCTATTCATGAGCAAAACCATCGTCTCGACCGCCGGTGCACCCGCGGCCATCGGTCCCTATTCGCAGGCAGTGCGTGCCGGACAGACCGTATACCTCTCCGGTCAGATTGCGCTGGACCCGGTGAGCGGCCAGCTCGTCGAGGGCGGGTTCGATGCGCAGGTTGATCGTGCGTTCGCCAACCTCAAGGCCGTGGCGCAGGCTGCCGGGGGTTCGCTGGGTGACGTGGTCAAGCTCACGCTCTTCCTGACCGACCTCACGCACTTTCCGCGCGCCAACGAGATCATGCAGACCTACTTTGCTGCGCCGTACCCCGCGCGTTCCACCGTGGGCGTCTCCAGCCTGCCGCGCGGCGCGCTGTTCGAAGTCGAAGCGGTGATGGTGCTGGCCTGACGCTGCGCGCGCGATGAGTGATCTCGCGCGCTTTGCGCGGCTCGGCATTCGCACGGAAGCCGATCTGCTGCTGCATCTGCCTCTGCGCTATGAGGATGAGACGCGCATCGTCCCGATTGGCGATATCAGCCCCGGTGCGACCTGCCAGGTGGCCGGCGTGGTGTGCCGTAACGAGATCGTCGTGCGTCCCCGCCGCATGTTGCAGGTGGACATTGAAGATGCGACCGGCGCCATCACGCTGCGTTTCCTGAACTTCTACGGCTCGCAGGTGTCGCAGCTTGCGGTGGGTCGCAGGGTGCGTGCACTCGGCGAAGTGCGGGGCGGGCTGTTCGGGCTTGAGATGGTTCATCCGCGCTATCGCATCCTGAGCGGCGAGACCCCCACAGCGGATCTTCCGAAGGTGCTCACACCGGTCTATCCAACGGTCGCAGGTATCGGCCAGGCCGAGTTGCGGCGCACGATCCTTAGCGCGCTTGCACGCGCCGCATGGGAGGACACGTTGGCACCGGGCTGCGCGCAACGCCTGGGGCTGCCGGAGCTCATGGCTTCGTTGCGCTGGCTGCATCAACCGCCACCGGATGCGCCGCTGTCCGCCATCGAAGACCGCAGCCATCCGGCGTGCCGGCGCCTGGCGTTCGAGGAACTGCTGGCCCAGCAACTGTCCTTGCGTCGTGCACGGGCCGCGCGCGCGCTACAGCAGGCACAACCCTTATCGGATCAGCGCCTGGTCGAGCGGCTGATGGCGAACCTGCCATTCCAATTGACCGGCGCCCAGCAGCGTGCCTGGTCTGAGGTCTCACGCGATCTGAGCGGCAACGAGCCCATGAACCGACTGCTGCAAGGGGATGTGGGCAGCGGCAAGACGGTCATTGCCGCGCTGGCCGCCATGCAGGCCATTGGCAGTGGTCGACAGGCGGCGCTGATGGCGCCCACCGAGATCCTCGCCGAACAGCATCACCGGAAGTTGCTCGCCTGGCTCGAGCCCTTGGGTGTTCGCGTGGCCTGGCTGGCCGGCTCATTGAGCGCAGCAGCGAAGAAGCGGGTGCGTGCAGCCGCCGGGCAAGCCGAGGTCGATCTGCTGGTGGGCACGCATGCACTGGTTGAAGACTCTGTGGATCTGCCGGCGCTGGGGCTGGCCATTGTCGATGAGCAGCATCGCTTCGGTGTTGCACAGCGTCTGGCGCTGCGCGCCACGCGTGGGGACGTGTTGCCGCATCAGCTCATGATGAGCGCTACACCCATTCCGCGCACCTTGGCCATGAGTTACTACGCCGATCTCGATGTCTCGGTCATTGATGAACTACCGCCTGGCCGCACGCCCGTGGTGACCAAGCTGGTGACCGAGGGGCGCCGCGCCGAAGTGGTGGAGCGGGTGCGTGCCGCCGTGTCTGCGGGTCGGCAGGCCTACTGGGTGTGCCCGCTGATCGAGGAATCCGAGGCGCTGGAACTGCAGACCGCGATGGACACGCACGAGGCGCTGTCCGCAGAGCTGCAGGGCTTGAGCGTCGGACTGGTTCATGGCCGACTGCCAGCCGCTGAGAAGGCGGCCACCATGGCCGCGTTCATTGCGGGCGAGGTTCAGGTGCTGGTGGCAACCACCGTGATCGAGGTAGGGGTAGATGTGCCGAACGCCTCGTTCATGGTGATCGAACATGCAGAACGTTTCGGCCTCGCACAGCTGCACCAGCTGCGTGGGCGTGTGGGTCGAGGCACTGCCGAGAGTGTCTGCGTGCTGTTGTATCGCACGCCGCTGTCGCCCCTGGCGCGCGAGCGTCTGCGCACCATGTATGAAACCACAGATGGCTTTGAGATCGCACGACGAGACCTGCAGTTGCGCGGCCCGGGTGAATTTCTGGGCGCGCGTCAGTCGGGTCTGTCGCTCCTTCGATTTGCTGATCTGGAGCGCGACGAGGATCTGGTGGAGGCCGCGCGCACGGAGGCGAGCGTGATGTTGCAGGGCCCACCCGAGCGGGTCGATGCCCACCTCGCGCGCTGGCTCTCAGGGCGCGAGGAGTTCCTCAAGGCTTGAGTCGCGTGCCCGGCTTATTCCGGCTCGACGCCGGCGGCGACCAGTACGCGTGACACCATGTTGTAGCCGGCGGTTGTGGCGATCAGCTCAAACATCTGTTGATCGTTCGGAAAAACAGCCCGCGCGGCGGCATAGGTGGCGTCGCTGACCTTGACGTGGCGGGTCATCTCGACGACCAGCGCAATCACGGCTCGCTCGGAGGCGTCAAAGAGTGCGGTGTCCTTCATGGCGCTGTCCGGATCGCGCAGTGCCTTCATCTGCGCCGGCGTGGCGCCTGCCTGTTCCAGCAGCGGGGCGTGCTGCACCCATTCGTATTCCGCGCCATTCATCACGCCTACGATGCACATGGCCATCTCGCGGAATTTCGGTGATAGGGTCATGCCGCTGCGAATGGCGCCGAACATGGTGTTCCAGCCCATGGCCACGTTCGGACTGTGCAGCAAAATGCGATCGAGTTCGCCGAGCCGCCCGCCACGCCGCTCGCGGATGGCATCGACGATGGCCTTAGGTTCGGCGAGATCGGCAGGGATGTAGGGCATGCGGGGCATGATGGGCGTCTCTTTGGGTCGTGGGGAATCTGCGATCTTCGCATGCAAGGCAAGCTGCAGCCGAATGCGTGGCGAGAAATCGGACGCTGCGGGGCCGCTGATAGAATCGGCCCATGACGCTCACCGAGCTCAAATACATCGTTGCCGTTGCGCGCGAACGCCATTTTGGTCGCGCGGCAGAGGCATGTCACGTCAGCCAGCCCACGCTGTCGGTCGGTATTCGCAAGCTCGAAGAAGAGCTGGGCGTGACCCTCTTCGAGCGTGGTGGAGTCGAGGTCAGCGTGACCCCGATTGGCCTGCAGATCGTCGATCAGGCCCAGCGCGTACTTGATGAGACCTCCAGCATTCGGGAAATTGCCAAGCTCGGGCGTGATCCCTTGTCGGGTGCGCTCAGACTGGGCGTGATCCATACCATCGGGCCGTATCTGCTGCCGCGCCTGGTGCCGCGCATCATCCGCGACGCTCCCGACATGCCGCTGGTGCTGCAGGAAAACTTCACCGCCCGATTGCTCGAGTTGCTGCGTCAGGGTGACATCGACGTGGCCATCCTCGCGGACCCTTTCGCCGACCAGGGTTTTGCGGTGGCCCCGCTTTACGAGGAACCCTTCGTGGTGGCGGTGCCGTGCGCGCATGCCTGGGCCCAGCGCACCACGCTCACCTCGGCAGAGCTCAAGCAGCAGACCATGCTGCTGCTGGGCACCGGTCATTGCTTTCGAGACCATGTGCTTGAGGTCTGCCCGGAACTGTCGCGCTACTCGCAGGCCAGTGGCGGAATTCAGAAAACCTTTGAGGGGTCGTCGCTCGAAACCATCCGGCACATGGTCGCCTCGGGCATTGGTATCACGGTCTTGCCCTGGATGGCGCAGCCGCAGGCGGTACTCAATGGTGAGCAGCGCGATGACGGTATGCTCACCTACATCCCGTTCGAGCCCCCTGCACCGACACGCAGAGTCGTGCTGGCATGGCGTCGCAGCTTCACTCGTACGGCAGCCATCGATGCAGTGCGTCAGGCTGTCATGAAGGCTGACCTGCCCGGTGTGACCCGCCTGGATGGGCCAGCGCAGGCGCCCGGGTCCGTCTCGACACAGCGTTCCTCTGTTTATCCCTCCGACCGCAATACGGTAGCCAGCGCGTGACTTCAATCTCCTCCTCCCAGCCTCCGAACTACCCGACAGTGGAACAGGTGATCGGCCGTACGCCGCTGGTTCGCCTGCAGCGATTGCCTGGTGCAGCCAATGCGGCGCGCGGCAACGTCATCCTGGGCAAGCTCGAAGGCAATAATCCGGCGGGTTCGGTGAAAGATCGGCCGGCCATTGCCATGATTGCTCGTGCTGAAGCACGCGGCGAAATCCGCCCTGGCGATACGCTGATCGAGGCCACTTCGGGCAACACCGGTATTGCACTGGCCATGGCCGCCGCCATTCGCGGCTATCGCATGGTGCTGATCATGCCGGACAACCTGTCGGTGGAACGGCGTCAGACCATGAAGGCCTTTGGCGCTGAGCTGATCCTGGTCACGCGCGAGCAAGGGATGGAATATGCCCGAGACCTCGCTGACAGCATGCAGGCCAAGGGTCAGGGCAAGGTGCTCGACCAGTTTTCAAACAACGACAACTGGGAGGCGCATTTCGAGACCACCGGCCCAGAAATCTGGGCAGACACGGCCGGGCGCGTGACGCATTTTGTCTCGGCGATGGGCACCACCGGAACCATCACTGGGGTCTCGCGCTACCTTAAATCACAAAACCCTGCGGTGCGCATCATCGGGGCACAACCCGACGAGGGCTCGTCCATTCCGGGTATCCGCAAGTGGCCGGAAGCCTATCTGCCCGCCATCTATCAGCACGCGATCGTCGACGAGGTGCAGTACGTCTCGCAGGCCGATGCCGAGGAGATGGCGCGTCGTCTGGCAGCCGAGGAAGGTATTTTCTGCGGGCCTTCCGCAGCCGGCGCCTGCTGCATTGCGCTGCGCCTGGCCGAAACCCTGCACGACGCCACGATCGTGTTCATCGTGTGCGATCGGGGTGATCGCTACCTGTCCATGGGTCTGTTTCCCGGGTGAGTTCGCCCGGCGGCGGTGCGCCTGGCGCTGCGCCGACGGCGCACCGACCCGATCCGGTGGCGGGCATGCTGCTGGCGGTGTGCGCTGCGATGTCGTTTGCCGTCCTGGATACGACCTCGAAGTACCTTTCGCAAACCTATCCCGTGCCGATGGTGTCCTGGGCACGCTATGCGTTCCATGTGCTGCTGATGGCCGTGTTTCTGATGCCATCGCGTGGTCGGTCAATCTTTCAGACGCGCAGGCCGCGATTACAGATCGTGCGCGGCGTCTGTCTGGGGCTGTCCTCGCTGATTTTCTTTGCCGCGCTCAGTCTGATGCCCGTGGCCGAGGCCAGCGCGATCATTTCCATCGGCCCGATTCTGGTCAGCGTGGTGGCGGTGTACTGGCTGCGCGAGCAGGCCCCACGGGGCACCTGGGTGGCGCTGGCGCTCAGTTTTGCAGGCGTGTTGCTGATCGTGCGTCCGGGCTCGGCGCTCTTCACCCCAGCAGCTCTGCTGCCGGTGCTGGCCGCGGTGTTTTCGACCGGATTCACCCTTGCCACACGCAAGCTCGCCGGTATTGATAACGCCGTGAACACGCTGTTTCTGGGAGCCATTGCAGCGCTGGTGCTCCTGAGCGGTCTGCTGCCGTTTTATTGGAAGACGCCGCAGACCCTGTGGCACATGCTGCTGTTCGTGGCGACTGGCGCAATCGGTGCAGGTGGCCATTACCTCCTGGTGCGGGCCTATGAGCGCGCCAATGCCACCACGATTGCGCCATTCATGTACGCCAACATCATTGCAGCCCTGGGGATGGGCTGGCTGATCTTCGATACGTTTCCAGACGTCGTGGCCCTGATCGGGATCGGCCTGATCGTGTCGGCAGGCGTAGGCCTGGCCCTGTCGCGGCGCACCTGACGCAAAGTCAGGCGCGCGTTCAAACGCGCCGCAGGCTTCAGCGCGATGCAGAGGAGCGCGCGCTCGAGTTTTCCAGTGCTTTGCGCAGTTCGCGCGCAAAGTCGATCACCGCCATGGCGTAGAAATACGAGCGGTTGTAGCGCGTGATCACATAAAAATTGTGTGCACCCAGCACGTATTGCGTAGGCAGGTCGCCATCGGGCAGATCGATCAGCGACAGCGGCTCGCTCTCGGGCAAGGGGCCAGGGCTGCTGACGCCCTGCGCAGCCAGTTCAGCGATGGACAGTTTGGGCGGAATGCCGGCTTGCACTGCACTGACCGCCAGGATTTCGTCTTTCACGAGCGCCGGAAAGTGCGTCGGCCCTCCCGCCCGCCAACCGTGGTTGACCAGGAAATTGGCGACGCTGCCAATGGCATCGCTGGTGCTGGCCCGCAGATCGATACGACCATCGCCATCAAAATCGATGGCATGACGACGGATGCTGCCAGGCATGAATTGCGGCAAGCCCACTGCGCCCGCAAACGAGCCGCGCCATTGCAGCGGATCAAAACCGTTTTCGCGCGCCAGCAGCAGGTACTGCTCGAGCTCTTCGCGAAAAAACGCCGCCCGGCGCGGATAGTCAAAGCTCAGCGTGGTGAGTGCGTCGATGACCCGGAAATCGCCGGCCTGACGGCCATACAGCGTTTCGATCCCGATGATCGAGACGATGATTTCTTCGGGCACGCCGAAGCGCGCTGAAGCACGGCGCAGCGTGGCGCGATGCTCCCGCCAGAACTTCAGACCTTCACGCATGCGCACCGGTTCGATGAAACGGCTGCGATATTGCGACCAGGACTTCTTGGCGCCAGCAGGCGCGGGGGTCATCAGGCGTACGGCAGTCTCGGAGGCGCGGGTGCGCGCGAACACCTCGGAGAGCTCAGCTTCCGTAAAACCATGTCGCGAGACCATCTCACGCATGAATTCGCGTACATCGTCGCGGCTGGTCCAGTCGGATTGGGCCCGTGCTGTACCAGGCCCAACGCCACTGAGCGCAACGACTGCTACACCGCAGAGCCAGACACAGAGCCGCCGCAAGACTAGGCGCGCGATACGACGTGGGAAGAAGGTCATGAAGGCCTGAATTGCTTCACGAGTCGCTGAAACTGGCGGACCCGATCGGGGGTGGATGACCCCGGATCGTAACGCAGCCGGTTATAGACCGCGACGATCTCACGGGCCTGTCGTGCGTCATCGCCATCGAGCAGGCGATCCACGCGCCTGACGAAGCGCACCGCGGTTTCATCGCGCTGACGTGGCGTACCCAGTTGTGCGAGCCGCTCACAAAAATGTTCATAACTGGCTTCGACCGGATCGCGCGCCCGCCGTGGGCGCAAGGTGGACAGTGCAATGGCACCGATCACCAGTCCCAGCACGATTCCTAGCGCACCGAGCAGCTCACGCGGGTCGGCCGCATCCAGCCCGAGACTGGAGAGGAATGAGCGCTGCCGATTGCGGTCGTAGTTGAGCACCCACTGATTCCAGCTGTTGGCCATGGCATCGAACGAGAGCCGCCACTGGCGTGCCAGCGCAAAGTCGGCAAAGGCCGGCAGCAGCCCCGCGTCGTCACGCAGGGCCTCCACCGAACGCGCGCCCTGCTCGATGCGTTGCGGTGCGACCGCAGAGGTTGGATCAATCCGCACCCAGCCGCGATCAGCCAGCCAGACCTCCGCCCAGGCATGGGCATCGGCCTGACGCACGATCCAATAGCCGCCTTCAGGATTGACTTCGGCGCCCTGATAGCCTGTTACGACGCGTGCCGGGATATCGAGTGCACGCATCAATACCACGAAGGCGCCTGCAAAATGCTCGCAAAATCCCGCCCGCGTCTCGAAGAGAAACCGGTCGACCACATCGTCGGCAAGCAGGGGCGGGTTCAGGGTGTAGCGAAAGCCGGCATCGCGAAACATCGACAGCGCGCGTTTGACCAGACGCAGGTTGTCGGGCTCTTCCTGGCGCCAGCGCGCAGCCAACTCCAGCGTGCGCCGGTGATGGCCTGGCGGCAGTTGAATCCAGTTCTGCAAAGACAGGCGGGTCTCGTTCAGACCGATGGCTGCATCGGTGCGAGCCGCTGCCCGATAGCGGGTGCGGGCCACCAGCGGGTTGAGTGACAACGCATCGAATTCCGGGCTCAGCGACGTGGACAAGCCCTGGCCGGCCGGCACTTCGACCGGTACATCCAGCGCAAACAGCCAGCGACGACCATGCGGCTCGAGTGTGAGCAGATAGTGCAACGCGTTGCCGGTAGCCGGCAGGTCGATGCGCGGAGCCGTGGGACGGGTGAGCTCGTAGCGCACCGGGCGCCAGGTCTGACCGTCGTAATCGCCCAGCGTGGGCCCGCGCCAGTACATCTGAGAGGGGGCGGGTGCATCGCCGTCGAACTGCACACGAAAGGCGACGGTTTCATCTCGTGCCAGCTTGGAGATCTGACCCGGGGTCATGGTGTCGGACATGCCGGTGCGCCCCGCATGGGCATCGTCCGGCAAGCCCCACAAGGGCGTGCTCAGGCGCGGAAACAGCAGAAACAGTGCAGCTGCCAATGGCAGCGCCTGCAGCAGCAGGACGGCGGTGTAGCCAAGGCGACGTCGCACACTCGCTTCGCGCGCACCGAATTGCACCGTGAGCAGCGCCGCAATCAGTGCGGTGATCGCCAGCACGGTCAACCCGGCCACCAGCAAGGACTGCGACTGGAAAAAGCCGGTGAGCAGCAGAAAGAAACACAGGAAGATCACGACGTACACATCACGGCGTGCCCGCATCTCCATCAGCTTCAAACCCAGAAACAGCACGAGCAGCGAGACACCTGAATCGCGACCGAAGAGCGTGTCGTACTGGGCGATGACCCCGACCGTGCAGGCAGTCGCCGTCACCAGGCGGATGCCGCCGCCAGGCAGCGGATTGCCCGAAAACACCAGGCCCAGACGCCAGAGAAACAGCACGCAAAAGCCGGCCGAACACCACAACGGCAAGTGCGCAAAGCTGGGCAGCACTGCCAGCCCGATCGCGGCCATCAGAAAGAGGGTGTCGCGTCGCTCGCGCTCCCATTCGCCACCCAGCGTGCCGCTCAATGCACGCAGCGAAGGCAGCCAATCGGGCAGGCTGATCGACTTCATTCAGACCGTGGCCAGTGCCAGCGCACGCAAACATTCGGCCCGATGCGTGGGGCCTGCCGTGGGCTCCACGTCCACACCGGGCAAGCGCAGCCCGTAGCGCAGGCCGGCCGATTCGGCATCAATCACCCACCGGGTCAGCCGTGAGATGCGCTCTTCGGCCGACAGATTGCCGGGCAGCCCTGACCAGTCCAGTTGCAGCAATCCGCCACTGCCGCCTTCGAATTCCCTCACCAGCAGCAAGTCGCCGCCGGTGCGCGCCATCGCTTTCCAGGCCAGGCGTCGCGGTGAGTCGCCGGTGCGATACGGGCGGATCGCCGCGACATCTTCTTCGCCGTGCACACGCCCATTGGGCTCGCCGCCTGCGGCATCGGCCTGTGGCAGCGGCACTGCGGGTGTCTCGGGTCTGGGCAGCACGAGTGCCCTTGCAGCCGGGTGCCAACGCGCCCAGGCACACCAGAGGCCCAGCGGCCAGGTGGTTTCCAGGCGCAGCCGCGGCACTTCCAACCAGCCTCGCTGTACGGTGGGCAGGACCACGCTCACGATCTGCTCGGCGCGCGGCGAGATGTCGATGCGTGTGATTTGTGTGGCACCTGGCACCGACAACTCCAGCGCAAAGCGCTCCAGGCTTCCGGCGTTACGGATCATCAGACCGAATTCAGCAAATTCACCAGCATGGACCGGCTCGGTACGACCCGGTCGCAAGGTCAGGCCCAGGAGGTTGCGCCAGGTGTGGATCATTGAGACCACCCCGACTCCTGCAAGCAGGAAGGTCAGCGCGTAGCCCAGCGCGAGCTGATAGTTGATCGCGGTGAGCAGCATGATGACCAGCACGATTGCAAACAGCAGTCCTGCGCGGGTGGGCAGGATATAGACCGCATGCCGGTTGAGCTGCAGATCGCCCACATCGCGTCGGCGTGCACTGGCCCAGCGGGGCGACAGGCGCGCGAGCCAGGACGGGATGGCGGCCTGCATGCGACGTACCGTGCTCAGGGAACCGCGACGGCCTTGGACAGCTCGGCCACCAGCTCCGCGCGTGCACGGTGTCCGATCGCCACGCCTTTGGCAGGACGCAGCCTGTGCCCGGCCACGGCGGTCAGCACCGCTTGCACATCGTCGGGCAGTACATGATTACGGCCATCAAGCAAAGCCCAGGCCTTGGCTGCCTGCAAGAGCGCCAGGCCCGCGCGCGGGCTTAAGCCTTCCGAGAACGCGGCCGATCGGCGGCTGTGCGTCAGCAGGTTCTGAACGTAATCGAGCAGCGCGGGCGCGGTGCGCACCTGACTGAGCGAGCGTTGCGCTTCCACGAGTTGCGCCGGAGTCATGCAGGGTGCAAGCGTGGTGAGCATTTCGCGCCGGTCGGCGCCTTCGAGCAGCGCCCGCTCCGATTTGGGATCGGGGTAGCCCAGCTCAATGCACATGAGGAAGCGGTCGAGTTGCGACTCGGGCAGGGGGAAGGTGCCGATCTGGTCCTGCGGATTTTGCGTGGCAATCACGAAGAAGGGCTCGGGCAGGCGGCGTGCATCGCCATCGACCGACACTTGCCGTTCTTCCATGGCTTCGAGCAAGGCGCTTTGAGTCTTGGGCGAGGCGCGATTGATTTCGTCAGCCAGCAGGACCTGCGAGAACACCGGGCCCGGGTGAAACACGAAGCGGCTGCCTTCGCGCTCGAAGACCGAAACACCAACAATGTCGGTTGGGAGCAGGTCATTGGTGAACTGCACACGCTTGAAGGCGAGCCCGAGCGACTGGGACAGCGCATGGGCGAGTGTGGTCTTGCCCACGCCAGGCAGATCTTCGATGAGCAGGTGGCCGCGTGCCAGCAGGCAAGCCAGCGCCATTCGGATCTGGGGTTGCTTGCCCACCACCACACCGCCGACTTGCGCGGCTACCGCCTGAATGCGTTCGAGCATGAGTGCCTTCTGAGGATTCGCGCGAGTGTAATCTAGGGGTTTTGGCCGCCCGAGCACTGTCCGACGACTGGCATGCGGCCCAGCTCACAAGGAGACGCCCCATGGCTGCAGATCCCCACATGCTGAGTTCCAATTCCGCTGATCGGGCGGCTGCGTCCGCAGAGCCCGCGCTGCTTGAACGTGAAGACCGTGGTGGTGTGGCCTGGCTGTGGCTCAATCGGCCCCGCGCGTACAACGCATTATCCGAGGGTCTGCTGGGTGCGCTGCATGCGGAACTTGAAGCCATTTCCCGCACGCCAGCCGTTCGCGCGGTGGTCATTGGCGGGCGCGGCGCGGCATTTTGTGCCGGGCACGATCTTCGCGAAATGCGCGCTGAGCCTTCCTTGGCCTACTACCAGGACCTCTTTACGCGCTGCAGCCGCATGATGGTGCTGTTGCAGCGCATGCCGCAGCCGGTCATTGCGCGGGTGCATGGCATTGCCACCGCGGCAGGCTGCCAGCTGGTGGCCGCATGTGATCTGGCCATTACGTCAAGCGATGCGCGCTTTGCGGTCTCGGGCATCAATCTGGGCCTGTTTTGCTCGACACCGTCCGTGGCCCTGTCCCGCAACCTGTCGCGCAAGGCGGCCATGCGCATGCTGCTCACGGGCGACTTCATCAGCGCGGC
>DGIT01000142.1:46298-51054 GCA_002386465.1 Burkholderiales bacterium UBA4615
GAAGCGCTGCTGGCGCGCATCCTGGCCAAGCCGGTGGAAGCGGTTTCAGCCGGCAAGGGGCTGTTTTATCGACAGCTGGAGCTGGGTGTGGAAGGCGCTTATCAGCTGGCCGGGCAGACCATGGCCTGCAACATGATGGAACAAAGCGCCCTGGAAGGGGTGCAGGCGTTTATCGAGAAGCGCCCGCCTAAGTGGTGAGGCGGATGGCGATGGGCAGCGCTGAGTCAGGCACGCCCTTGTGAGCGTGTCAGGCGCTGCGCCAGCGCCTGCAGGTCTTTGACCAGCGCCCGGGTGCGGCCCGCATCCATCTGTTCGCTGAATGATGCACAGCCAATCGTCATGGTGGGTTGGCCGCTGGCATCGAAGACCGGCACGGCCAGTACAGTGGCGCCGCGCTGGTAATGCCCATCGTCGCGCGCATAGCCCAGTTCGCGCACCTGCTGTAGCGATTTCCAGTAAGCCTCGAATGATGGGGCGCGATCCCAGCGCAGGGCTGCGAACCGGGCTTTCATCTCGGTGCGTGACAGGCCGCTGAACGCGGCAAGGCACCGACCCGATGCACCCACAAAGCGTGGCATGCGCGTGCCCACGGTCATCTGCACGCGCACTGCGCCGGGATGTTCGGCCACATGCACGAGGATCATGCGGTCGTCGGGTTGCGCCTGCCACATCACAACGGTCACGCCGTGGCGCACGGCCAGCGCATCCAGTTCGGGCTGCACCAGGCGCACCAGCGACGCCTGCCCCAATGCCCCGCGTGCCAGTTCCACCACGCCCAGGCCGATGCTGTAGGTCTTGGTGGACTCGTCGAAGTTGACCAGACCTTCGTGGACCAGTGTGCGCAGCAGGTTGAAGCAGGTGCTGGCGTTGAGTTGCAGGTCGCGCGCGATGCGCGTGACGCCCAACGGTGAAGGCTGATCGGTGAGATGGCGCAGGATGCGCAGCCCGCCCACCAGTGCGCCCACCAGCTTGGGGGATGCAGCGGGCCGCGCGGTGCTCACGCCTTGAACCCCAGCCCGCGCGCAATCAGGTTGCGCTGGATGTCGCTGGTGCCTTCGCCGATGACGTAGAGCAGGGCATCGCGATGAATGCGCCCCACCGGGTACTCACGCATGATGCCGGCGCCACCGAAGATGCGAATGGCGGCTTCGCTCGCCCGCACGGCCGCTTCGCTGGCCACCAGCTTGACCTTTGCAGCAAGGTCCGATGTGAGGGTGCCGCGGTCCACGCACCAGGCGCCGTAGTAGACCAGCCAGCGCGTGGCTTCGATGTCGGCGGCCATGTCGGCCAGGCGATGGGCAATGGCCTGATAGTCGCCAATGCGTTTGTTGGCCACGATCCGCTCGCCTGCATAGGCCACCGAGGCTTCCAGCGCGGCGCGCGCCATGCCCAGCGAATTGGCGGCCACACCCACGCGGTTCTCGCTCAGTGATTCCAGGATCAGCGGGTAGGTGCCTTCGCGTTCGCCCAGCAGACCGTCGTCGGGCACGAACACGTTGTCGATGTGAATGAGGCCGGTCTCTGAACTGCGGATCGATTCCTTGTCGAGTTTGGAGACCTCGAAGCCGGGGCTCTTGGTCTCGACGATGAAGAGGCTGATCGCGTCGATCGTAAGTTCAGGCCGCGTGCGCGCTGCGACCAGGACGAAATCGGCGATCGGTGCATTGGAGATGTAGAGCTTGCTGCCGTTCAATTGCCAGCCGCCCGGCACCTTGGTGGCGCGCGTCTTGAGTGCGCGCACATTGGAGCCACCGTCGGGCTCGCTCAGTCCGAATGCTGCAATCTTGCGCCCGGCAATGGCCGGGCGGAAATAGCGCTCCTGCTGCGCTGCGGTGCCGCCTTTCCAGATCGGCCAGATGCCCAGATGGCTGTGCGCCGACCAGCTCGATGCAAAGCCCTGGCACACCGCGCTCATTTCCTCGCGGATGATGCAGTCGGCGACTTTGTCCATGCCGCTGCCGCCCACATCCTGCGGATAACGCGCGCCAATCAGACCCATGTCGCCCCACTTGCGAAAGAGCTCTCGCGGGAAGGTCTCGGTCTCTTCGGCCTGACGCACCAGCGGAGCCACCTCATCCTGACAGAAGCGCCGTACGGTTTCGCGCACTGATTCGTGTTCGGGGCTGAAGCTGAAATCGAGGGCCATGGCGCTTAGTCCACCTTGGCGCCGGAGCTTTTCACTACGGCAGCATAGCGGGCCATCTCGGACAGTGCAGCGCCGGCTGCGGTCGTGCCCAGCGCTGCGCGCCGATGCGGATTGACGGCGTGCGTGCGGTGCGATCGCTTCATGGTCTGGCCTCCTGAGGTGAGCCTGTTGCCTTGTCGCCGGCAGGTAGCCGCCGTACCAAGGTGCGCTCGGTTATAGTCGTTTGTGAAAACGATTCTATACCGAGAATATGCGCACGCAGCCTGCGATGCGCAGACATTGACCACCGGGAGCACGGCATGGCGGTATCAAAGGAGGGCGCTCGGGCGCGTCCTGTCAATTCAGTGGACCGCGAGGCTTTCCGTGACATGTGCCGCGCATTCGCGCAACGCGAAGTGGCGCCCAGGTGGCAGCAGGCCGATCGCGATCGCGCTTTTCCAAGAGACTTCTATGTGGCGATGGCCAAGGCCGGCCTCATCGGACTGACCGCTGATGAGTCGGTGGGAGGCGCGGGACTGGGCGCGTATGAAGAAGCCATTGCCATGGAGGAGATGTCGCGCATCAACCCGAATCTGGCGGTGGCAATGCTGGTGCAAAACGTGGCTGGCTCGCTGCTCTATGAGTACGGCACCGATGCGCAGCGTGAGATTGCCCGACGCACCATTGCCGGTGAGTGCCTGGTGGCCATCACCGTGACCGAGCCCGAGGCTGGCAACGATGTGCAAAACGTGCAGACCCGCGCGGTGCGCGATGGTGACCACTGGGTGCTGGATGGCTTGAAGTCGTTCATTACATTGGGTGGAGATGCCGATGTGCTGGTGACCCTCGCTCAGACCGAACCCGGGACGGGCCGGCGAGGCATGCGCTTTTTTGCGGTGGACCGGCACTCGCCCGGTGTGACCGCCACGCAGATCGACGCCTATGTAAATCGCCCCGCACCGACCTATCGTATTCAGTTCGACCAGGTGAAGGTGCCTGAGTCGCGGCGGTTGCCTGCGGGCTTTGCCGAGATCATGGCGGGCTTTAACCGAGAGCGGATCATGGTGGCTGCACGCTGGCTGGGGCATATGCATCATGCGCTGCAATGGGCCACTGAATATGCGCAGGTGCGTCGGCAGTTTGGCCGGCCGATTGGGGCGAATCAGTCGATCGCGTTTCAACTGGCGCAGTGCCATGTGGATGTGCAGGCCGCGCGCCACCTGACCTATCACGCCGCCGAGCGCTGGGACAGTGGCGCGCCGCTGCGCGATGTGATCCTGGATGTGTCCTCAGCCAAGCTCTTCGCCACGCAGGCGGTGGTGCGGGTCACGCAAACCGCCCTGCATGTGGGCGGCGGCTGGGGCCTGACCGAAGAGCTGCCCGCCATGCGCATGGCCATGGATGCGCTGGTGGCACCGGTCACGGTGGGCAGCTATGAGATTCAGTTGCGCTCGATTGCGCGGGAGATGGGGCTGCCGGTGGATTGATTCATCGCCTCACAAATTCCGGCTGATGATGTCCTTGAGCACTTCGGAGGTGCCGCCGGCAATGCGGCTCACGCGTGCATCGACCCAGGCCCGCCCGATGCCGTACTCGTTGGAATAGCCGTAGCCGCCGTGCAGTTGCAGGAAGTCGTCGAGGTAGCGGTTCATCAGCTCGGTGCCCACCAGCTTGGCCATGGCGGCTTTTTCGCTGCTGATGCCGCCATTCACGTGTTCTTCGATGCAACCGTCGATGAAGGCACGCAGCATGGTGATGTAGGCCTTGGCTTCGGCGAGCTTGAACTTGCTGTTCTGGAAATTGAAGATCGGGTTGCCGAACACCTTGCGCTCTTTTACATAGGTGAGGGTGCGTTCTAGTTCGGCTTCCAGGATTGCGCAGGAACGCATGCCAATCACCATGCGCTCCTGCGGCAGCTGCTGCATCAGGTACACAAAGCCGCGGCCTTCTTCGCCCACCAGGTTGCCGATCGGCACGCGCACGTTGTCAAAAAAGAGTTCGGCGGTGTCCTGAGCCTTAAGGCCGATCTTGTCCATCGGGCCTACCTTGGTGAAGCCTGGCGTGCCTTCTTCCACGGCAATCAACGACACACCCTTGGAGCCGGCCGCCGGGTCGGTCTTGCAGGCCACCAGCACCACGCCGCAATTCACGCCATTAGTGATCCACACTTTCTGGCCATTGATCACCCAGTGATCGCCATCGCGCACGGCATTCGTACGGATGTTCTTCAGATCGCTGCCGGTGCCAGGCTCGGTCATGCCAATCGACCCCACGATTTCGCCACGGCACAGGCGCGGCAGCAGATGGCGCTTGAGCGACTCGCTGCCGTAGTGCATGAGATAGGGCGAGACCATGTCGGAGTGCACCGCCAGACCCAGGTTGGCGCCCACCTTGACCATTTCTTCAGTGACCACGCAGGCATGCAGGAAGTCGCCGCCGCCACCGCCATATTCAGCGGGAATCATCGTGCCCAAAATGCCGGCCTCACCGGCCTTGCGCCAGAACTCGCGCGGTGTGACGCCCGTCTTTTCCCAATCCCGGTAATGCGGCACCAGTTCGCGTTCAAAAAAGCGCTTCACCTGCTCTCGGAATTGCTCGTGTTCTTCGCTGAAGATGGTGCGTGCCATGTCG
>DGIT01000142.1:51225-54274 GCA_002386465.1 Burkholderiales bacterium UBA4615
CGATCCACAGGGAGGAGAGCAGACATGGGACAACTGGACGGCCGCGTGGCCATCGTCACAGGATCTGGCCGTGGGATTGGCCAGCAGATTGCGTTGCGGCTGGCCCGCGACGGCGCGCGCGTGGTGGTGAACGATCTGGACGAAGCGCCTGCGGCCGAGACCATTGCGCTCATTCAAAGCGCGGGCGGCCAGGCGGTGGCCTGCAATGGCGACGTGAGTGCGCCTGATTTCGGTGAGCGCATCGTGGGCACAGCGGTCAATGCGTTTGGTGATGCGCACATCGTGGTGAACAACGCCGGCTACACCTGGGACACGGTCATCCAGAAAATGACCGATGAGCAGTGGGACGCCATTCTGGATGTGCACTTGAAGGCGCCGTTTCGCATCTTGCGGGCTTTCTTCAATCATCTGAAACCTGCGGTGGAGCGTGAAGCCACCGAGGGTCAGCGCATCGTGCGCAAGGTGGTGAATATCTCGTCCACCTCGGGAGTGAACGGTAATGCGGGTCAGGTGAATTATTCGTCGGCCAAGGCCGGCATCGTGGGCATGACCAAGACGCTGGCCAAGGAGTGGGGGCGTTATCACGTGACGGTCAATGCGGTGGCGTTCGGGTATATCCAGACGCGTCTGACCAAGCCGCTGGCCGAAGGCGATGCCGGCAAGATCGAAGTGCTGGGGCGCGAAGTGAAGATTGGCGTGCAGGCCGGTCGCATTGCCGCCATGTCGCAAATGATTCCGCTCGGTCGTGGCGGCTTGCCGGAAGAAGCGGCCGGGTCGGTGTATCTGTTTTGCAGCCCCGACAGTGACTATGTGAGCGGGCAAACGCTGGTGGTCAATGGTGGGCTTTGAGACAGAGCCACCTCCTTCTTAAGCCACCTTCCTTCGTGTGCGGGCCGCAAAGCTTGCGAGTAGTTCGGCATCCATGACAGACGCGACGCCCGGGCATTCGGGCTCTTTAGACGATGAACTTCAGCGCCTGCGCGCCTCGGCCCGCGTGGTGCGCACACCCTGCGGCAGCGGGCAGATGGTGTGGCGCACCTGGGGCAGTGGCGAGCCACTGGTGCTCTTTCATGGGGGCGGAGGCAGCTGGGAGCATTGGGTGCGCAACATTGGCTTCCTCTCGCAGCACCGTGCGGTGTGGTGTGCCGATTTCCCGGGCTTTGGTGATTCCGACGATGCGCCCGCGCCCACCGATGTGCACGCCATTGCGCAGGCCACCGCCGACGGGCTGGATGTCTTGTTTCCGCTGCCTCAGCGCGTGGATCTCGCCGGCTTTTCGTTCGGTGGCATGGTGGGAACGGTCATTGCGGCCAGCCGACCAGGGCGTGTGCGTCAGCTTGTGTTGGTGGGGGCGGCTTCATTAGGCATCGTGCGCACGCATCCGCGTCTGAACAGCTGGCGCAAGGCGACTGACCCGCTGGAGCGGCTGGAGCTGCATCGCAAGAATCTGCACATCCTGATGCTGGGGTCATCGCAGCGCGATGATGAAGCGGTGGTGCTGCATGCGCGCAATGTGGAGAACACTCGCTTTCGCAGTCAGCGTGTGGCGCACAGCAACCTGGTGCGCGACACGCTCGCGTCGATCGACGTGGAGCAATTGGGCGCGGTTTATGGTTCAGGCGACGCCACCGGCAATGGCGACATGCCGCTGGTGGAGTCGATCATCCGTGAGCGGCAGCCCGGCCTGCGCTTCAAGGTGATCGAGGGCTCGGGGCACTGGGTGCAATACGAAGCGACCGAGGCGTTTCATGAGGCGCTGATGGGTTTGTTGCGGGGCTAAGTAGGGTGCTCGGTCTTCGAAAACAGCACTGCGCCGGGCAGGCCCTTGAAGTGCGCGTCGCATGTCAGCAGATCGGCGCCATGCTTGTGCGCCGTGGACCCTTCCCCTTGGGGATGAACACGAATTCCTGGCCGGCCTTCCAGTTCGCTTCCTCCCGAACAGCCTTGGGAATCGAAATCTGGAACTTGCTCGATAGCGTGGCGGTGGTGGTCATATTTCTTACCTAAAAGTGATCGATCAGCTTTCGGTAAAAATGCACGGGATCCATGCGCGCGTCGATTGATATGGAGCAGTCGGGTGCGATCGCTTCAAATGCTGCCGCGTTTGGCGCGGAATAGCGTTTCAATCTCGGGCTCGCCCAGACGATCAAAGTCGTCAGGGACTTGAATGCTGCCGCGAAGGAATCCGATTCTGCGCTGCGGTCCGTCCTGAGTCGCCTGGAAGGGGACGACTTTGACCATTGGCTTCCCCGCTTTGGCAATGATGAACGATTCCCCTCTCGCTGCAGACTCGACCAGGCGGGGCAACTGGGCCTTGGCTTTTTGAATGTTGATGGTGCGCATGGCAAGGACGGGGTGTTGAGGTACCAGTAGGCTGCGGCGACATGCGAAGCGCCATAAAAAAACCCCGGCATGTGCCGGGGTTTTCGATGGGGGTGTGACGCGCCGAAGCGGCGATCAGCGGCGGCGCGAACGCACAGCGCCGAAACCCGCCAGGCCCAGGCCGATCAGCCCGATGCCGAACAGCGCCACAGTGCCGGGTACCGGGACGTTGCTGCTGCCCCCGCAGCTGTTGCCGTTGGCAGTGCCCGTGCAGTAGAGGGCTACGCCGGAGGAGCTTTGGGCCAGCGGGGCGCTCAGTCCGAAGGTATCCAGGTTGGAGCCGGCGTTGAAGCGGAAAAACACGGTACCACCGCCTTGACCGTTGAAGACTTCGCTGAATTGCCGCAGGCCACCACTGCCGAAGTGGATACCGATGTAGGTGGTGCCGAACAATGCGGTGTTGAAGTTGACTGTGGCAGCGCCGCCATTGCTGGCGATGCTCTCAGTGATGCTGCCGAAGTTGGTCACCGTACCGGTGTAGCCAATCGCGGCGAGCGCAGTGTTCTGGATGCTCAAATCCCCTGAGGTGTTGCTCAGAACATTGCCGCTCCAGAAGCCGGAGCAGGCATCGACAGAAGTGACGCCAGTGATGGTGCTCAGTGAACACAGAGTGTTCGTGTTGCCTGCATTCACTGCGGCCGCATAGGCAGGTGCCGACAGAACGGCT
>DGIT01000092.1 GCA_002386465.1 Burkholderiales bacterium UBA4615
GCAGATAGGCGCGGCGAAACTCGATGCGTGCAGGCGACAGGCCCAGTGGCTTGGAGAGCACCAGATCACCCACGATGGCGCCGACCCAGGCCAGTGCCAGATGCGCATAAAAACCCAGCACTTTCTCAAGTGCTTCGAAGACCCCAAGCATCATGAGCAGCAGCGCAATGGCCACATTGAAGACCAGCCACACCACCCGACCCGGATGGCTGTGGGTCAGGCGTGCAAAGAAATTCGACCAGGCGAGCGAACCCGCGTAGGCATTCGTCACATTGATCTTGACCTGAGAGACCAGCACAAAGAGGCCAGTCAATGCGACGGCCAGCGATCCGCTGCCCACCACATAGCCGAAGCCAACCAGGTAAAGCTGTGTGGGCTCGAAGACCTTCTCGGGATCCACTGCATGCTGCAGGGCCAGGAACGCCAGAAACGCACCGGCCAGCATCTTGAGTGCGCCCAGAACGATCCAACCCGGCCCGGCAATGATGACGGCCGTCCACCAGCGCACCCGGTTGTGCCGCGTGGCCTCGGGCATGAAGCGCAGGAAATCCACCTGCTCGCCGATCTGTGCGATCAGGGATGCCGCCACCGCCGCTGCCGCGCCGAAGGCGATCCAGGAGAACCCCGGCCCATCGGTAAAGCGGCCTTCCAGTTGCGCAAACGCAATGAAGGACCCCGGATTGTGCACAGCAATGGCCACAAACGGCAGCACCAGCAGTGCCAGCCACAGCGGCTGTGTCCAGACCTGCAGGCGCGAGATGGCGGTCACGCCATGCACCACCACCGGAATGACGATCAGTGCACTCACCACGTATCCGGCCATGCGTGGCAGGCCGAACCACAGCTCCAGGCCCTGCGCCATGATGGCGGCTTCAATGGCAAAAAAGATGAATGTGAAGCTGGCGTAGATCAGTGAGGTCAGGGTTGCGCCCAGATAGCCAAAGCCCGTACCGCGCGACAGCAGGTCCATGTCCAGGCCGTCGCGTGCTGCGCGATAGGCGATTGGCAGGCCGGTCAGAAAAATCAGCAGGCTCACCGCTGCGATGGCCCACACCGCGTTCACGAAGCCGTAATTGAGCGCAAGCGTGGCACCGATCGCCTCGAGTGCGAGAAACGACACGCCACCGAAGGCGGTGTGCGCGACACGGGCTTCAGTCCATTTGCGAAAGCCCTTGGGCGCATAACGCAGCGCGTAGTCCTCGAGCGTCTCGTCGGCGACCCAGCGGTTGTAGTCCCGCCGCACCTTGACGATGCGCTGCACTGGGCGCGGCCTCGAAACGGAAGCACTCATCCGGAAGATCCTGGTTTCAGGGGCAACGGCGTCCCGTACCCGTCAGACAGTGCTGTCGCAATTCGCGTGCCGTCTGAAAGCAGCCGTTCCCGCCTCAAATCCGCGCTGCATTAGTGCGTAATCGCCCAACGGCGGCACCGTCGCGGTGCACTGCCGGCACCATGACAACGCTACGTCATTCGACGTATTTCGATTCGATCCTGTGCTCGGCACGATGCGTTCAACGAGGCCCGATCTCAAGGGCTTCGCGACCCGAACGATCCACCTCCCTTTTCGAACAGGAAAGACGCCATGAGCACCGACCGTCCCGATTCACTTGGCCGCCGCCGTACCCTTCAGTCGTTGTCCGCGCTCGCCGCTACGGGCGTGCCGGGCTTGGCCTTCTCGCAGGCTCTGCCCACCTCGGCAGTGAACACCACCAAGCTTGCCATCACCGATACCGAAGTCACCGTGGGCCAGTTGCACTCGTCCACCGGCACGATGGCCATCTCCGAAACCGGCTCGATCCAGGCCGAGCAACTCGCCATCGACGAGATCAACGCGATGGGCGGCATCCTGGGCCGCAAGATCAAGGTCATCAAGGAAGACGGCGCCTCCGACTGGCCCACCTTCGCCGAGAAGTCCAAGAAGCTGCTGATCAACGACCGCTGCGCAGCCGTCTTCGGCTGCTGGACGTCGGCCTCACGCAAAGCCGTGCTGCCGGTGTTCGAGAAAGAAAACGGCCTGCTGTACTACCCGACCTTCTACGAAGGCCTGGAGCAGTCCAAGAACGTCATCTACACCGGTCAGGAAGCCACGCAGCAGATTCTGTACAGCCTCGACTGGGCGCAGAAGGACAAGAAAGCCAAGACCTTCTTCCTGATCGGTTCCGACTACATCTGGCCGCGCACCTCGATGAAGATCGCGCGCAAGCACATCGAGAATTTCCAGAAAGGCAAAGTGGTCGGCGAGGAGTATTACCCGCTTGGCAGCACCAACTTCGGCTCACTGGTCAACAAGATCAAGGTTCAAAAGCCCGATTGCATCTTCACCGCCGTGGTGGGCGGCTCGAATGTGGCCTTCTACAAGGCACTGAAAGCCGCCGGCATTACCGGCGACAAGCAGCTGCTGCTGACGCTGTCGGTGACCGAGGACGAAATGACCGGTGTGGGCGGCGAGAACTTTGCCGGCTTCTACTCGTCGATGAAGTACTTCCAGTCGCTGGACAACGAGAACAACAAGAAGTTCGTTGCGGCCTTCAAGGCCAAGTACGGCAAGGACGCCGTGATCGGCGACGTGACCCAGGCGGGCTACCTCGGCCCTTGGCTCTGGAAGGCGGCAGTCGAAAAGGCCAAGAGCTTTGACGTTGCGAAGGTCACGGCAGCCTCGCCAGGCATCGAACTCAAGACCGCTCCGGAAGGCTACGTCAAGCTCGACGCCAACCACCATCTGTGGAGCAAGTCGCGCATCGCCGTAGGCATGCCCGACGCGACCTTCAAGGTGGTGTCCGAGTCGCCCAACCTGATCAAGCCCGATCCGTTCCCCAAGGGCTATCAGTGATCTTTGCCGGCTGATGCCGGTCTGCCGACGCCGCCCTCAACACACGGGGCGGCGTCGGTTCCCTTCTTCAATGTTTTCCTCGGTGACGGAGCGCGCGCATGGAACTCTCGGAAATGCTGAACATCGGCCTGATGCAGGGCTTTGCCGGTCTGAGCCTGTTCGCGGTGCTCCTGCTGATGGGTCTGGGCCTGGCGATCATCTTTGGGCAGATGGGCGTCATCAACATGGCGCACGGCGAATTCATGACGATCGGCGCCTACACGATCTTCCTGGGCTCCACGCTGGTCTCGAAGCTCGCGCCAGACTTCATGCCCTACTACTTTCCGCTGGCGATCATTCTCGCCTTCTGCTTTGCATTCATCGCCGGATGGTTCGTCGAATGGGCGCTCATCCGTCATCTGTACAAACGACCGCTCGATACCCTGCTGGCCACCTGGGGCGTGAGCCTCGCGATTCAGCAGATGTTTCGCAGCTTCATCGGCCCCAAGGAAGTGAGTCCTACGCTGCCTGAGTGGCTGATGGGGTCATGGGCGCCTGCGCCGGGGCTGGATATTCCAATCAACGGTCTGTTTGTGCTGGCCCTGACCGCGGTCGTGACCGGCGGCGTGCTGCTCGCACTGAACAAGAGCCGCTGGGGTCTGAGGGTGCGCGCCACCGTCAGCAACCGGACCATGGCCAACGCCATCGGGATCGACACCAAGAAGACCGACCGCCTGACGTTCGCCATTGGTTGCGGCATTGCCGGCGTCGCGGGTGCTGCATTCACCACCATCGGTTCCACCGGCCCCACCTCCGGCTCGCTTTACATCGTCGACGCCTTCCTGGTGGTGACTTTCGGCGGCGCAGCCAGTCTGCTCGGTACGGTCGTGTCGGCCTTCGGCATCGCACAGACCCAGTCGATCTCGGAATTCTTCATGGCCGGCTCGATGGCCAAGGTGCTCACCCTGTCGCTGATCGTGCTCATCCTGATGATGCGTCCGCAAGGGCTGTTCGCCAGCAAAGTCCGCCGCTGACCTGATCCATCGAACGCGAACCTGTACGGAGTCTGAACATGAAAGCCTTCAAGGACTATGTCCTGCGTAACCCGATGGCCAGCATCGTGGTGCTCACCATCCTGCTTGCGGTGGTGTTCCCCGCCACCATGGACATCTTCCGCCTCAACCTGGTGGGCAAGTACCTGACCTACGCGTTCGTCGCGGTGGGTCTGGTGATGCTCTGGGGCTATGGCGGCGTGCTGAGTCTGGGGCAGGGCGTCTTCTTCGGCCTGGGCGGCTATGCGATGGCCATGTTCCTCAAGCTCGAGGCCTCTGACCCCGAGAGCACCAAGATCCAGTCCACGCCGGGCATCCCCGACTTCATGGACTGGAACCAGATCACGGCACTGCCCGCGCTCTGGGAGCCCTTCAAGCATCTGCCGTTTGCGCTGTTTGCGGTGGTGGCTGTTCCGGTGCTGCTGGCCTTCATCGTCAGCTACGCGATGTTCAAGCGTCGTGTGGGCGGTGTGTACTTCTCGATCATCACGCAGGCCGTTGCACTCATCCTCACGGTGCTGATCATCGGCCAGCAGGGCTACACCGGTGGCGTGAACGGCATGACCGACTTGAAGACCATGCTCGGCTGGGACATTCGGACCGATTCAGCCAAGTACACGCTGTACTACGTGTGCGTCGCCCTGTTGATCGGCAGCATTCTGCTGTGCCGCTGGATTCAGCAGAGCAAGGCCGGCACGCTGCTGCTCGCCATGCGCGACAAGGAAGACCGGGTGCGCTTCTCGGGCTACGACGTTGCCAACTTCCGAATCTTCACGTTCTGTCTGGCTGCCGGCCTGGCAGGCATCGGTGGCGCACTGTTCTCGCTGCAGGTCGGCTTCATGTCGCCGTCTTTCGTGGGCATCGTGCCCTCAATTGAAATGGTGATCTTCGCTGCGGTGGGCGGTCGCATGAGCCTGGTGGGTGCGGTGTACGGCACCTTGCTCATCAACTTCGGCAAGACCTACTTCTCAGAGACCTTCCCCGACCTGTGGCTCTTCCTGATGGCGGCGCTCTTCATCGGTGTGGTGCTCGCGTTCCCCGAAGG
>DGIT01000007.1:0-16845 GCA_002386465.1 Burkholderiales bacterium UBA4615
ATTGGGCTCCCCGAGGATCTAGTGGGGACAAACCAGCAGCGAGAAGGTCGGCGTTGACGAAGCCGACGATTGAGTCGCGGGGAAGAAACGTCCGGGCGAAGGTGGTCTTACCTGCGCCGTTCGGGCCGATCAGGGTGAAGACTTCACCGCGCTGAACGTCGAAGCTCACGTTGTTGACCGCGAGCACACCGCCGAAGCGGACCTGGAGCTCGCGGGCACTGAGCAAGGGTGTGGTCGAGTTCATTTCAGGCGGTCCGACTTCGTGAAGCTCTTCTGCCGCTTGAACATGCCTTTGCGGTAGAACGGGAACATCTGGAACCAGGTGCGGATCTTGAGCCAGCGGCCGTACAGGCCCATGGGTTCGAACAAGACGAAAGCCACCAGCACGATGCCGTAGATGACCGCCTGAAGCCCGGCAGCACCACCGATCGACTCGGGCAGATAGTCTTTGCCCAGGGCGATGAGCTGCGGCATGGTGATCAGGAAGATCGCGCCCAGAAAGGCGCCGTGCACGAAGCCCAGGCCGCCGACCACCACCAGCAGGAGCAGGTCGACCGACTGAATGAGGCTGAACTGGTCAGGCGAAATGAAGCGCATCTTGTGGGCATATAGTGCCCCGGCGATGCCCGCCATGGCTGCCGAGATGGCGAACGCCAGACCCTTGTACCAGGCGAGGTTGATGCCCATGCTCTGCGCCGAAATCTCGGAGTCACGTATGGCGACGAAGGCACGCCCCGTAGGTGCCCGCAGCAGGTTGAGCACCGCGAGCGTGCACAGGACGCACAGGACCAGGCAGAGGTAATAGAACGAGGTGTCGCTGTCGAACTTTAAGCCCAGCATTTCAGGTGGTTTGACAGCCAGGCCCGCATTGCCGCCGGTCACGTCTTCCCAGCGGGCAAAGATTTCTTCGACGATGAAGCCAAAGGCGAGTGTGGCAATGCCCAAGTAAATGCCTTTGACCCGCAACGCCGGTGTACCCACGATGATGCCGGCGATGGCTGATAACGCAATACCGACCGTGAGCGCCAGCGGGAAGGGCCAGCCATGATTGGTGAGATAGGCCTGCGCATAGGCGCCCACGCCCATGAACGCTGCATGACCGATGGAAACCTGACCTGTGTAACCCGCCAGCAGCATCAGCCCCAGGCCGACGATCGAGTAAATCAGCACAAAACTAAGCTGCGCCAGCCAGTACTCCGAGAAGAGGATCGGAGCGAGAAGCAGCAGCACAATGAGCGCACCGTACCAAAGGCGGTGGCCCTCGTGCTTGGCGAGAGCGACGTCCTGTTCGTAGGAGGTCTTGAAGACGAAACGCATCGGATCAGACCTTCTTGCGCAGTTTTTCGCCGAAGAGCCCGTTCGGTTTGAACCAGAGCATCAGCAGCACGACGATGTAGGGGGCGATGTCCTTGAAGCCTGTGGGCAGGTAAAACCCCGACAGCGACTCGACGATCCCGATGATCAGCCCGCCCACGATCGCCCCGGGCAGGCTGCCGAATCCGCCGACTACGGCGGCAGGAAAAGCCTTCAGCCCGATGAATCCCATGTTTACGTGAACGAAGGTGATCGGCGCAAGCAGCAACCCGGCTACAGCTGCCATGGCTGCAGCCAGCGCCCAGACCAGTCCGTTGAGGCGCTGTACCGGAATGCCCATGTAGTAGGCGGCTAGCTGGTTCTGCGATGACGCCTGCATCGCGATGCCCACGGTGGTGTAGCGAAATACCGCATAAAGCACTGCGCACAACAGCGCCGTGGCACCTATGATGACCAGTTGCTCGACCGAGAACAGCAGGCCGCCTGCCTGCAGCACCTGGTCTTTGAATGGCACCGGCAGCACGTGAGTCTCGGTACCGATAGCCGGGATCATGGTGATCAGGCCGCGCACGATGTAGCCGATGCCGATGGTGAGCATGACGATCGTGAACTGGGGTTGACCCAGGATGGGGCGAATGACCAGCCGCTCGATGAAGAGCCCAAACAATCCCATGGCAATGATGGCGGCCAGAATGGACAGCCAATACGGGAAGCCGAGCATGGTCATGGTGGCCAGGCCGACGAATCCGCCCATCATCATGAGGTCGCCCTGCACGAAGCTGACGGTTTCGGTTGCCTTGTAAATGAGCACGAAGCCCAATGCGATCAGCCCGTAGATGCAACCCTGGGCGATCCCGCTGATGACCAATTGTAGGAACTGCAAGTTGTTCTCGTTAGTTATGGTCCGTCTCCGGGGCGGAATCTAGCACGGCATCTGCGCCGCTGGTCAAGCTCAGGCTTAGTTTGAGTGGAGAAAATCGTCTTGGCTGACGCGCGATGTGGCGGCGCAGCAGACGAAAGACATCGACATCAAAAGGCTGGGTCTGCCCGCCGTGCCAGGCACACCACTGGTCGAAGACCACGGTCTGGGTGAGGCCCGATTCGGGGTCGTGTTCTTGCAGTGCAACCGGCCCCGCGTAAGGCCAAGGTGGCAATGCCCACGGTTCGAGCGCGCTGAGGAGGCGGGCATGGTGCGCCTGTGGGGTTTCGGCACCGTCGCATAGGCCTTCGCATCGGTGAATCTGTCGGGAAAAGCACGGACCGCTGCCTTGCTTCAGCCCGAGCGCTGCATCACACAGCCGATGTGTGCGGCCCAATTGCGCCAGTACGGCGCGTGCCCCACTACGACTGCCAAAGGGGCCGTAGCGGATCCGACCCTGTGACGACGGATGCGCTGGCTCCAGACGTTCCAATGTCACGATACGTGGCGTGTGGCCTGGAATATCGGCTTCGACGAAGCACACCGAGGCGCGCTTGCGCAGTGCCACGTTATGCAACGGCGCACAGCTCTTGATCGCCTGCATTTCCCTCAATAGGGCGGTGAATTCGCCGCCGGTTGGCTCGATCTGCAGCGCGTGCGTCTCGGTGGCGAGGCGAGCATCGTTGCTGTGACGGCTATCAGCGTAAAAGTGTGCGCGGACGCGCTCGCGCAGATTGCGCGCTTTGCCGATGTAGAGCGGCTGACCCTGGATGCCCAGGAATGTATAGACGCCGGGCGATTCAGGCAGGGTGCGAAAAAGTGCGATCGATGCCTCATCCAGGTGAGTGGGGAGGGCGGGCAGCTTGATTAATTCCTGGATCGCGTGCTGCACTGCGGCGGGGTTGAACTGCTGCCGCACATGGGCGACGAATTGGGTGATCAGCCTTGCGTCTGCGAGTGCGCGATGCCGTTCGGGGGCATGCAAGGCGTGGCGTTCGATCAGGGCGTCCAGGCTGTGCGCCTTGAACTGTGGGTACAGTTTTCTTGATAAACGCACCGTGCACAGAACGTCTGCGTTGAAGCGTACGCCAATCCGGCGGCATTCAGCTTTCAGGAATCCGTAATCGAATCGGGCGTTGTGCGCCACGATCAGGCGGTTGTCCAAGCGTTGCAGGACGCTGGGCAAGAGGGTTTCAAATGGCGGCGCGTCTCGAACCATGGTGTTGGTGATGCCGGTCAGCGCCTGGATGTCAGGGGTAATGGCGCATCCAGGATGGACGAGCGATGACCACTCCTCGATCACCTTTTCGTCGTCGACCAGGACTATGCCGATTTCGGTGATGCGGTCGACCGCGGGTGAAATACCTGAGGTTTCAAGATCGAGAAAGGCGAATCGGTGTGAGGCGAGGGTCGAACGCTGCATAAGCCGTTAACACGGTCTCAAAGGAAAGCAGACAGTGTCGACTGCAGGTGGCTCACGGCGTGAGCCTATGTCACGAGGGGAGTCCGTCACATGCTTTGCGCCAGCAACGTGACGTGGGCGCCCTGACAGCCCGCCTGCAGCGGCACTCAGGTGGCTGCTGCGCCGCCGGGGGAGGGAACCTTGTGCGCTTCGCGAATCGGCAGATGCACCAGCGCTGCGCCCAGGGCGAGCAGGATGTCGACGTACCAGACCCAGTCGTAGGAGCCGCTGGATTCAAAGGCACGTCCGCCCAGCCAGGCACCGAGGAACCCGCCCACCTGATGGCTGACGATCACCAGGCCGAACAAGGTGGCCATGAAGCGGGTGCCGTGCAGCTTGGCGATCAGACCGACCGTGGGCGGCACCGTCGACAGATAGGTGACACCGATGACCGCTGCGAACACCATCACCACCCATTCGTTTTTCGGGGCGAGCAAAAAGCACAGAACGGCCAGCCCCCGTGTGGCATAGAGCGCGGACAACAGCATTTTCATGCGCACCTTGTCGACCATCCAGCCCACGGCGAAGCTGCCAACGATGTTGAAGAGCCCAATCGTGGCAAGCGCCCAGGCGCCGACAGTGGGGGTCAGCCCGCAGGCTGCGACCACGCCCGGCATGTGGGTGGCAATGAAACCAACGTGAAAGCCGCAGACGAAAAAGCCTGCGCCCAGCATGAGGAAGCTGGGATCACGGATGGCGCCTGACACCGCTTCAGACAGGCTGGAAGCACCCGTAGTGGGGGCAGCGTGAGCGGTTGAATAGGATCTGAACATGAACAGCAGCGGCAGGCTGAGCAGCGTGAGCAGAGACAGGCCCCACAAGGCAACGGTCCATCCGCTGCTGGTGATGATCGCCTGCGTGAGGGGCACGACGCTGAATTGCCCGAACGAGCCGCCCGCATTGACGATGCCGCTGGCCAGGCCGCGCCGCGCTGCATCCACGCGTGGCGCGATCGTGCCCATCAGCACGCCCAGGCCGAATGCACCCGCCCCGCCCGCGCCCAGAACGCCCACGGTCAGGATGAGCATGGGCAGGGAGTCTGCAAAGGGGATGAGCGCAGTGCCGATGGCAATCATGAGACCGCCAGCCAGCATGACCCGTGCACTGCCATAGCGCTCGCTGAGTGCACCGGCAACCGGTTGCGTAAGCCCCCACATGAGCTGACCCACGGCGAAGGCGAGGCTGACTGCGGCAATCCCCAGACCGGTCTTGGTATTGAGCGTGCTCAGAAACAGCGACAGGGATTGGCGCACGCCCATGACGACGGCCATGAGGGCGGCTGCGCCAATGACCAGTGGCAGCCAGGAACGGGAGAGAACAGTCATGAGCGCTGTAGGTCAAAAAGATGTATATGCAAGTATATCAGAGAGGGTTGTATATGCAACGCTTCGGTCATCCGAGGCTTTGAGCGGACCTCAGGTCTGCCCTGGGCGCAGAACGATCGGCGCCTCGATCAGCCGCGCCTGCAGCGGTTCAGCGGGCATCAATGCAGAGGGACTGTGCGCATCCTGATCAGTGGCATCGCGCCAGCGGCGCGGTACCCGATCGACCGCAATCGGGTAGATCGTGAGCGTGCCGTCCGAGGCAACGTGCAGGCGCAGAAAATTCTTGTAGTCCTGAATGCGCAGTGCCGAAAAGGCTTCTTCGCTGTGGCGTCCAAAGACATTGAGCGAAATCAGCAGATACAACCCCATGATGATCGATCCCACCACCCAACCGCCTGCGAAAACCAGCCCTGCTGACAGCAGCAGACCGAATGGACGCTCTCCTGGCAGGAAATATTCGACGACCAGTCGGGCGCCCCAGCCGATGTAGAACATGGCCACCCAGTGTGCTGCTGCGTGCGCGATGCCGCCCGCCCAGCGATGCCAGACCGATCGGGTGACATTGAACCCCACGAAGGCCGCAACCACCGCAATGACCCACAGCGTGAGGCCTGGCTCGTTGGCAAACGCCGCAATCGTCAGGCTCAGTGCCTGCAAGGGGTTGTCTGCCTGCCGATAGCCCACCGCGGCACTGACCAGCCAGGCGGTCATCAGGTAGATCAGCGCCGGGACAATCCCAAAGCGCGGATTGATGAAGCCAAATGCGAGGTTGCCGAAGCTCATCCACCATGACTGGCGCATGCTCGGATAGCACGACTTCAACCCAAAGCGGCGCGTGCGACGGATGCTGCCATCGTCGTTTTCCTCGTGGTCCACGATCAGCGACACATCTTCATCATGTGTGGGGTGCAGGAACGCACCGCCCCCTCCCGCCGTGATCTTCTGCACGGGTGCCAGGGGCTCGTCCGGGTCGAGTTCCTGATGGCGTCGGTAATGGTGCAGATCGCCCGACAGGTGCACGCTCATGGTCACGCCACGGGGGGCAAAGACATGGTCACGCAGGTAGATCAGGTCGGTCTCATCCATGACCTCGCCCATCTGCCGATACTTGTGCGCATGGACCCAGACCGGTGTGGACAGACAAATGATCAGACGGTCGCCCGGGCTCATGCGCTGTGCAACCGATTCGAAGTAGCCAATCTGGGGCACATCGAGATCGGCCTGCAACTGACTGTCTGCACCGATCAGCCACCACCTGCCCGGCAGCTTGAGCGTGAAATAGCTGCGCGTCTGGCGGGTCAGCCAGGCGCCCAGTTGGCGCCCGCCCACATCCGAGCAAAAAAGACGCAGAAAGGCTGATAGACCGTCGTACCAGTCGTGGTTGCCGGGCACGGCAAACACATCGGCGGTCTGCGCCGGATCGATCCACCGGCTGGCTGTTTCGAACGGGGCGACCAGCCTGCTCTGGTAGGCCTCGCGTGAGGGGTCCGGATAGACCTGATCGCCGCCCAGCACCAGGACGCCCGCACGGGGCAACTGGTGAGACTGCCCATCGGGGCCAGCGACCTCCAGGCGAGGCTGGGACAGCAGCCAGGCGCAGGCGTAGGTGGGATTGAAGCCNNNNCGTCGCCGGTGTCGGCAAGGTAATCGAGCCACAAGCCGTCGCGCGGATGCGGGCCGATCAGCGGATCGTCGATCGTGCTGTAGTCGTGCACATCGACATGGCGAGGCCCCAGGGCCTGAATGACCCGGCGATCGGATTGCTCACCCACGATGACCGAGACTGCAGATCGAAACCCTGTGCGGATCAGTTGCCCCGGATCGAACCAGCCCACCATTGGCATGCGTGGCGCCTGCTCGCTGCGGCGGTTCCAACGCAAGGGGAACCCTCGCGCGCCGGCCGCCTGAGCCAGTCTCCTGGCAATGGGCAGGGTTTCGGGGGCTTCGATGCTCGGGTCATGTGTGGGCTCCGAGGCATGCGGGGCGGGCCGGCTCATGGCGGTGTTCAGTCCTTCGCTGCGAGCAGAAAATGTCCTCGTGCGACCGCAATCGGCACATCAGGGCTGCGCTGCCACACGCGCACGGTAACCAGCGCGACGCGCCCGCCCAGCCGGACCACTTCGCAGCGGGCAAAGCATTCCTCCGGTCGGCCGCTTCGCAGATAGTCGATGGAGAAGTCGATGCCCTTGGGTTGCTTGACCCCTTGCAGCGATTGCATCAGATGCAGGATCGCCGACGTTTCCGCGAAACCAGCCACCACGCCGCCATGCAGCGCGGGCAGATGGGGGTTGCCGATCAGTTTCTGTTGAAAGGGCAGGCGGAAGGTCGGCTGTTGGGGGGCGGGGGCGACCCGAATGCCGAGGTATTCGACATAGGGGATGTGTTGTCCGGGCAGGGGCGACTCGCTTGCCTGCGGCGCGATCCAGGGCGTGGCCACTGCGTCTGAGGTGTGGGTGACGGGTGCATTGGAGGCTTCTACGGGTGCTGCGGCCATGGTGGCCGCAATGGCCGCGCTCTGGCCCGTCTGAGCGGATGCCTGTGCAGCGGGCCTTGCCGTGGATGGGGTGCCCAGCATGAAGGCGGATTGTGCCGTGGCAACCGGGTGCGCCCGATCGTCCTGCCACACTTCGGCCCGGATGAAAGCCACACTGCGCGAGAGTCGGTAGCAGTGCGCCTCGCTGTACACGTCTTTGCCGGGCAGAGCAGGGCGCAGCCAGTCCAGACGCAAATCGAGCGTCGCATAGGTGACATCGCGCGCCTGGACGGCAGCGCCGACTGCGATCCCGCAGGCCGAATCCGCCAGAACGATCAGCGGGCCCACATGCATCAGTCCGCGCTCCGGGTCGCCCAGCCAATCCTTGCGCGCCGGCAGCCGCATGGTGCCGCGTGCCGGTTCGACTGCGGTGATCTCGAGTCCGATGTCGCGCATCTGCGGCGTGCGGGCGACATAGACTTGTTTGAGGTGTTCGAGCAGGTCGGACATATCGTGAGTCGTATCAGGCGGGTGCGGCGAGGCGCATGGCGCATGCGCTCGGTCGGGCGGGCACAGTCATTCGCCAGTGATTTTCCGCTCGCGGATCACGCGCGCCCACATGGCGGATTCGCGGGCGATGGTGCGAGCGAGCTCTTCGCGCGAACCCGGGGTGGCCGGAAAACCGTGTTTGGCCAGACCCTCGACTACGTCGGGCGATTTCATCACTTTGACGAGCTCGGCATTCCAGCGATCGAGCAGGGGGCCGGGCACCTTGGACGACGCGACGAACGCGTACCAGTTCGTGGCATTGAAATCCGGGTAGCCCGATTCAGCGATGGTGGGCACTTGAGGCAGCGCGCGAATGCGCTCGGTGCCGGTGGACGCCAGTGCGATGAGCTTGCCGCTCTCGATATGCGGCTGGGCCGTCGACATGGTGGCGTACCACGATGCGACCCGCCCCCCGAGGATGTCGACCAGTGCTGGTGCGCCGCCCTTGTACGGCACATGGACGGTATCGATCTTGGCCATGTCGTTGAGGAGCTCGCCAGCCAGGTGCGACGCCGAGCCCGGGCCGGTCGAAGCGAAATCGAGCTTGCCGGGATTTTTCTTCGCATAGGCGATGAACTCCGCGAAGGTCTTGATACCCGTACCGGTGTGCACCACCAGCACGTTGGGGAAATTCACCGCCATCGTGATCGGGGCGAGATCCTTGATCGGGTCGTACGGCACCTTCATCAGATGCGGTGCGATCGCGAGCGGTCCGACGGATCCGAGCAGAATCAGACTGCCATCGGTTGGGCCGGTGGCGGCCATCTGATGGGCAATGTTGCCTCCGGCACCGGGGCGGTTTTCCACGGTCACCGGCTGACCGATGTTCTCGCTCAGCTTCCTGGCAATGATGCGTGCTGCGGTGTCGGCTGCGCCGCCAGCCGCGAATCCCACCAGCAGTGTCACGGCTTTTTTGGGTGGAAAGTCCTGAGCCTGAGCGGTCTGTGCGCACAGGGCCAAGAGCGGAATACTTAGTACCTTGGCAAGCCTCAGTACGCGGGATGACAACAGTTCGTGGAGCATAGGCGGGAAGGTTCAGGTGTGTGAAAAGGGGGCAGGGGTGATCGCCTTGCACGGGCGATGCTCTGATCCATGCGATGAGTATGGCAGGCCTGTGCAGGATCGCCCCTTGGGCGCAGGCATCAGCGCACCCGGGCTGCGTTGTCTTCCATGACCTTTCAAAACGTCGCCATCAGTTCGGAGAGCGCCTGAAGGACGGCCTCGCGCCGGGCCTCGCGCGGCTCTGTTACAGGACGCAGAAGCGCCGCCGAGACGTTGGCGTGCAGATGCTGACCACCGGAGAGGCGGCAAGCCCGGCCGATGCTCAGATATACGACCTGCTGGCCGTTACGCATCGCGATGGCGTCGACGTACACCTGGATGCTTTTGCGCGCCGGTGGAAAGGTGACATCGAACGTTGTTTCCAATGTGAGCGCAATGACGCCTGCGACATCTTCATCGGCGATCGGAACATTGGTCAGGCGTGTGGTGGCCTCCCAGGCCTGCGCAGCGGGACATGCGAGCAGCAGGAACACCAGCAAAGCGGATGCCATCGCATGCATGGCGTGACGGCGCGCACGTGTGGCGGTCGCTAGGGTGTAAGCCATTGCATGCCCTGGTGATCAAACAGCGCACGCCGATGCGCCTCGCGTCCGATTTCCAGCCAATCGATCGATTCGACCCGACCGATCAGCACCGCCAGCTGCGGTTCAGATGCGGTGAGCGCCGCAGCCTCAGGCAACGGTGCGCCCGGTGCTTTGGCCGACAGATAGTCTTTCTCGGCTCGCGTGCCCTTCACCTGGCGCCACGCAGCCTGCATGGTCTTGCTGCGGTCGTCGGCGCTGAACACGGCGCGTACGCGTAATTGCCAGCTCAGTGTCGGGCACCAGAACACCAGCACACCAGCCGGGTGAGTGATGAGCTGGCCGACTTTCGGACTGCGCCGGTCGGTGTAGACATGCAGGGTGGCACTCGATTGCTCCGCGTGCCTGAGGACCACCGTACGCGCCTGCGGCGACCCGTCGTTGTCGACCGTGGCGAGTACGGGTGTGCGCCAGGCATGCCGGCGCTCGACGGTCGCCAGCAGTAGCGCCTGCCAGATCCGGTCAAGCAGACCGGAGGCGTCTGAGTCAGACGGCATTGCCGGGTGCATCGCGGTGCAGGAGATCGTGTCGCCAGGTCAGGGCAATGGCCAGCGTCAGCACCAGCCCCAGGATAATCAGCCCCACTGCAGTGGCCTGGTATCCGATCCGGGGGATCAGATTTCCAGCAATCAGCAGGCCCAGCGGCAAAGGGTAGATGGCCATCATGCGCACACCCATGATCCGGCCGCGAAACCGCTCATCCGAAGTGCGCAACAGCAGGATCGCCAACGGCAGCATGCACAGGCTCTGCGCAATGCCTGCGCACACCAGCATGCCCATGGCCAACCCGGCATGGGTCGAGAGCGCAAAGCCGATCAGGCACACAAACCAGACCACCGTCATGGCGATCATGGTGCGTGCCGGCTTCAGGCGCGCGCCGAACATGCTGATGGCCACCGAGCCGATCAATGCACCGAACGCAAAGCTGGCCACCATCATGCCCAGACCGCGCTGGTCAAGATGAAATACATCGCGGGCGATATAGGGCATGAGCCCACCGGTGAAGGGAAAGGCAGTGAGGTTCACCAGCGCCGCCAGGCTCATGGCTGCCAACAGGCGCGGTGTGCGCCAGATGTAGACCACACCTTCCTTTAGCTCGCTCCAGGCAGACGGGCGTGGTGCCGATGGCAACGCCGCGGAGGGGCCGCTTTTCGTGCGTGGTGTGCCATCGGTGAGAAGGGTCAGCAAGGCTCCGCTCAGGTAGATGATCGTGATGACCATGTAGGCGGGGACCATGCCGAACATCGCCATGAACCCCGTGCCAGCCAGTGCGCCGCCGACTTTGGCGGAGTCCATCGTGGTCCGGGAAATCCCCATGGCCGCCGTGAGGTGCGCTGGCGGCACCGTGGCACTGACCAGTGCACTGCGCAGGCCGATATCGGTGGGGCGCACCAGACCGGACAGCGTGGCCACCGCCAGCACCGCGATCGGGTTGAGGTGACCAGTCACCGCCAGCAGCAGGATCACGCAAGAAAAGAGCGCGTAGCAAAAGCGCATTCCAGCCAGCACATTGCGCAGGCCCAGCCGGTCTCCGAGCATCCCGAGCATGGGCGACAGCAGTGTGCCCACGAACTGCAGCGCGCCAAAAACGGTGAGCATGACGACTGAGCCGGTCTCGACCAGCACATACCAGCCCAGGATGAGCGTTTCCATCTCGAGCGCCCAGGCCGTGCACAGGTCTGCGGGCCATTGGAATCGAAAGCTGCGCGACTTGAACGGCGCCAGGGCCGCCATGCTGCTCATGTGGCGTATCGAACCTGCGGTTTACAAAGTGCGACTGAACAAATCAAACAAGCGCTCCCAGTGCCGCTCGGCTGAGGGCTTGTGATAGACCCTGCGCTGTGGAAAGGCAAACCCGTGATGGGCTTGAGGGTACATCTCGATGCGGGCATTGAGCTTGTGCCGGTCGATTTGCGACTGAATGCTGTTCAGTGCGTCCTGGCTGATGTAGTCGTCGAACTGGGCGCAGGCGAAATACATTTCCCCTTTGATGTGCTCGGCCAGCAGGTGTGCCGAGTCGGGCAGATCGGTGACGAGCCGCGCACCGTAGATTGACGCCGAGGCTGCAATGCGGTCAGGGAAACGCCCGGCCACGCGGAACACGAAGCGCCCGCTCAGGCAGTAGCCGACCACGCCGATCTGCGCACTGCGTGCTTGCGGCTGCGCATCCAGAAAGGTGAGCATCGCCTCAGTGTCCTGCTCGATCATGGTGTTGGACAGGCTGCGGTTCAGGGTCCACATGTGTTCGCGGGTCTGCGCATACCCCGGGTCGCTCAGGCGATCGGCGTCGATATCCACCGATCGGACCATCCGGTAGTACAGATTCGGCATGAGCACGTAGTAGCCCACGGTTGAAAGCCTGCGGGCCATGTCGCAGAGCTCTTCACGGATGCCCACGGAGTCCATGTACAGGATCACCACAGGGTGCGGGCCGGGCTTGTCCGGATGAAAAATCCAGCTATTCATCTGGCCGTCGCGGGTCGGGATGTCGACGATGCGTTCCTGCATGCTGAGTGCTCCTTGCTGATCCATGGATTGTGGCGGGAGGCTCGCGACTCGACCACCCTGGGTTCCGATATCCTGCAATGCTGATCCATCTGCACAGGGCGTGCCATGCGATTCCCCGTCACCGAGCATGTCGTCAAAACCGCACGACACACCAGCTTTTATTTGGCCTGCGGTGCCGAACAGGCACCCCTCATCGTGTTTGTGCATGGCTGGCCTGAACTGTCGATCAGCTGGCGCCACCAGCTGCAGTGCTTCGCGGCGCTGGGTTTTCGGGCGATTGCGCCGGATATGCGCGGCTATGGTCGCTCAACGGTCCATCCTCGGATCGCTGATTATGGGATGGAGCAGATCACGGCGGACATGATTGAACTGCTCGATGGGCTGGGGGTGCAGTCGGCGATCTGGGTTGGACACGACTGGGGCTCGCCCGTGGTCTGGAGCCTTGCGCAGCATCATGCGCAGCGGGTCGCAGGTGTGGCGAGCCTGTGTGTGCCCTATCTGCCTGACGGGTTCAGCCCGGAAAATCTGATTCCGCTGATTGATCGCAAGCTGTATCCAGCCGACCTGCATCCTGCGGGCCAGTGGGATTACCAGCTGTTCTATCGCGAGCACTTCGAAAGGGCCGTCGCCACATTCGAGGCCGACGTGCTGCGCACGGTGAAGGCGCTGTTTCGAAAAGGTGACCCTGCGGGGCGGGGAAAGCCTGGAAGACTGGCTTTTGTGCGACGCGAAGGCGGATGGTTCGGTGGCGCATCAGTGGCGCCCGATCTGCCGATGGATCGCGATCTGCTCACGCAGGAAGATCTCTCGCGCTACGTGAGTGCCTTGCAGACCAACGGGTTTGCCGGGCCCGACGCCTGGTACATGAATGCCCAGGCGAATATGGCGTTTGCAGCGCGTGCAGCCGGCACCAGTCACTTGACGATGCCGGTGCTGTTCTTTCATGCGTCGTATGACTACACCTGCGACACGGTTGAGACCGCCTTGCCTGAACCCATGCGCGCGGCCTGCCATGATCTGACCGAGTTGACTGTGCCCACTGGCCACTGGATGGCACAGGAACGCCCTGAACTGGTCAATGCCGGGCTGGCACGATGGCTGGCCCACACATTTCCGAAGCACTGGGCAGTCTGACCCGCATGCGGTTTTTGCACACTTCCGACTGGCACCTGGGACGCATTTTTTACAACCTGTCCCTGATCGAGGATCAGGCCTGGGTGCTCGAGCGACTGGTCAGGCTGGCCATTGACGAGCGGGTCGATGCGCTGCTGATTGCAGGCGATGTCTACGATCGGGCAGTGCCGCCGACCGATGCTGTTGCGCTGCTTGACGAGGTCCTGTCGCGACTGGTGATTGGCGCCCGCATTCCGGTTGTATTGATCGCAGGCAACCATGACAGTGCCGACCGCCTTGGGTTTGGCAGCCGCATTGCCGAGTCGGCCGGTCTGATGATTCGAGGCACGCTGGGCTCGCTCGCGCCGATCCCGTTTAGCGATGCGCACGGTGTCGTGGCTGTGCATCCCATTCCCTATGTGGAGCCGGCGTATGCGCGGGCGATGTTCAGTGAGGCACAGGATGCTGACGTGTCAGGCGCTGAGTCAGGGGCCTTCGATCATCAGGCGGCCATGAACCGCGTGATGACGAGGGTCCGGGCGCAGCGTGTGCCTGGCCAGCGCAATATCCTGGTCGGGCATGCCTTCGTGGCCGGAGGCGCGGTGAGCGACTCGGAGCGTCCGTTGTCGGTGGGGGGCTCCGGGATGATCAGCACCGCAACCTTCGACGGCTTCGATTATGTTGCCTTAGGCCATCTGCACCGGCCCCAGGCTGTGGGCGGCGAGCACATCCAGTACGCCGGTTCGTTGCTGAAGTACTCATTCAATGAGGTGGATCAGCCCAAGAGTGTGTCGATCGTCGATCTGGCCGCAGACGGGCGCGTGCAGGTCAAGCGAGTTGCGCTGGGGGCGCGCCGCGATGTGCGCGTAGTGCGCGGCACGCTGGCCGAGCTGATCGGCGCACCGGACCCGGATGCCTCGCGCGATGACTACCTGATGGCGCAGCTCACGGATACCGCGCCGCTGCTCGACCCGCTGGCCCGACTGAGGGCGGTGTACCCGAACATGATGACCCTGCAGATGGTTGCGATCGGGCAAGGCGGTGATGCAAAGATGGGCGCGCAGACCGATCATCGCGTCAGACAACCCGAGGAGCTCTTCAAGGCGTTTTATCGGGATGTCATGGGCGAAGCGCTCGGCGATGCCGAGCAGGATGTTTTCACCGAGGCGCTGCGTGCCCTGGGCAGCACTGGGCTGGATGCCAGGCCATGAAGCCGATCCGGCTTGAGATGTGTGCGTTCGGGCCGTTTGCCGACCGGCAGCTGATCGACTTTCGGGTGTTGGGCGATCGCCCCTTCTTTCTCATTCATGGACCGACGGGTGCAGGCAAGACCTCGATCTTGGATGCGATGTGCTTTGCGCTCTTTGGAGACAGTTCGGGCGGTGAGCGCAAGGCGGTGCAGATGCGTAGCCATCATGCACCGCCGCAGACCCTGACCGAAGTGATCTTCGAGTTTGCCCTGGGAGAGCGTATCTATCGGGTTCGCAGAAGGCCCGAGCAGCCGCGCAAGGCCAAGCGCGGTGGGGGCGAGACCCTTGAGCCGCAGCAGGCCGAACTGCATCAGCTGCACACCGACGGAGCGACCGAGGGTCTCAAGCCCATGGCGGCAGGCTGGAGCCGCGTGACTGAGGCGGTCAGCAGACTGCTGGGGTTTGAAAGCGCCCAGTTCCGGCAGGTGATCATTCTGCCGCAGGGTAAGTTTTTCGAATTTCTGAAGGCTGGATCGCAGGACAGGGAAAGGATTCTGCAGACGCTCTTTGGCACCGAGCTGTACAAGCGCATTGAAGAGCGTCTGCGTATGACCGAAGCCGACCTGCAGCGGCAATCCGGGCAATGGCTTGCGGCCAAGTCTGCATTGCTGGAGCAGGCGAATGTGGCCTGCATCGAGGATCTGGCCCTGCGCACGGCTCAGGAGACCGATGTCTGTACGGCTTTGCAGGCCAGCGAGGCTGACCTTGAACGTGCGGCGCAGGCCGTCGACGAGTCGGTCACAGCGGCTCAGGCCTTGCATGCGCAGTTTGAGGAGCTTGATGCAGCGCAGGTCGCGGTGAGTGCGCTGCAATCCGACGCGCCCGCTCTGGCTGGCCAACGTGCGCAGCTCGCGCGTGCGCGCGCTGCGGCAACGGTACGCCCTCACGCAGTACTGTGGCAGGAGGCCGCGAAGGCGCTCGAAGCAGACATCGCGCGTTGCGTGCAATGGGCGGGGCAGGCGCAGGCCGCTCGGCTCGCTCATGAGGTGGCCCTGGCTGCGCACGATCGTGAAGTCGCGCTCGCCTCGCAGCGGGATGAGGTGGGCGCACGCATTGCATCGCTCGCGTCACTCATGACGCGTGCCGGGCTGATCGAACAGGCGCGCCAGGACAAGGCGCTGACCGAAAACGCTTGGAGAGAGGCTCAGGCCGCATGTCTGCAGAGCGAGCAGACCCTTGAGCTGGCCCGCACCCGACACCAGGCCAGTGCTTCGGCCCTTCAGGCGCAGCGCGATCAGGCGGCTCAGCTCGGCAGCCTGGGGGCATTGGTCCAAACGCTGCAGGCTGCGCTGGCGGCGCATGAAGCCCTCCAACGGGCGCAGACTGAGCAGGCTGCCCTGCGCGAGAACGAGAAGCTGTTTGCGCAGCGTGTGCAGCTTGCAGCGCGTGAAGCGCAGCAGGCGTTCGAGCAAAAAGCGCAGGTGCGCCAGGCGTGGATCGCCGGGCAGGCTGCGCGTTTGGCCGAGGCACTGCAGACGGGGCAACCTTGCCCGGTATGCGGGGCGAGCGATCATCCGTCGCCTGCGCATGCGGGCAGTGCGTCGCCGGTCGCTGATGATGCGCTGCTGCAGGCTGATGCTGCGCATGATGAGGCACAGGAGCAGTGGCAGTTGCAGCAGCAGTCCCTGTTGCAGACCCGGCAGGCGCTTGGGTTTGCTGAGCAGGGCCTGGTCAGCCTGCGCGCTGGGCTTGGCACACACGGCGCGCCCCCCGATCAGATCCGAGCGCAACTCGACACAGCACGTGAGCGGATGGCTCTGGCTGGCTTGGCGCAATCGGGTCTTGCCGACGCTGAGAGGGGCTTAGGCGAAGCGACTCAGGCAGTGCAGCAGGCTGAGACGGCCGAGCAGTTGAGCCAGCGCCAGTTGAGCGCTGCGCAGGCGCAGGCCAGCGCCAGTGCCGCGACACTGGCGGCGCGCGAAGAGGGCCTGCCGACCGCCTGGACCAATCTCGCTGCGCTGCAGGCAGAGCATGTTCATACCGTGGCGCTGCGCGATCGGCTGCTTGCAGCGCTGCAAGCAGCGGCGACTGCGTTGTCGGCCGCGGCTTCGGAGCACACCCGCGTGCAGGCCCAGCTGCAGTCGGCGCAGGCTGCTCAGGAACGCGCACAGCAGGCCGCGGTCGGCCGAGAGCGCGAGTTGTCCGCTCAACTTGAGGCGCAGGGCTTTGCCGATTTGCCTGCCTGGCAGGCTGCAGCGCTGGACGAAGTACAGATGCAGACGCTCGATGCAGCCATCAGGGCCCATGAGACTGACCTGAGCGCAGCGCTTCTGCGTATGGAGCGCGCGC
>DGIT01000007.1:16856-17372 GCA_002386465.1 Burkholderiales bacterium UBA4615
GTCGCACACGCGAGGGCGCACCCGCCCTGACCTGACGGCATTGAAGGCGAGTCAGGCAATCGCGCACAGTAGCCATGTGCAAGCAGTGCGGGCTGCGCGTGCGGCGCAATCGGTGCTGGAGGCGAGCCGTGCAAGTCTTCAGGCCCTGCAGAACCATGACGCGCAGTTCAGGCAGATGGAGCTGCGATACGGGCTGGTCCGAAAAGTGGCCGATGTGGCCAGTGGCAACAATGTGCAGCGCATCTCCTTCCAGCGCTATGTATTGGCCACGCTGCTCGAGTCGGTCCTGTCGGCGACCACGGTGCGTTTGCGTGCAATGACGCAGGGTCGCTACGAGATGCGCAGAAAGGCTGCGCCAGCCGACCAGCGCAGCGCAGCGGGCCTGGATCTGGAAGTGATGGACCAGCACACCGGCATGGCGCGTGCCGTACAGACGCTCTCGGGGGGAGAGTCGTTCATGGCTTCACTCGCGCTGGCGCTGGGTCTGTCGGATGTGGTGCAGGCGTATTCGGGTGG
>DGIT01000007.1:17434-24684 GCA_002386465.1 Burkholderiales bacterium UBA4615
GCTGGACAGCGAGGCGCTCGACGTGGCTGTGCGGGTGCTCAAGGATCTGCAGCAATCAGGCCGCATGGTTGGCATTATTTCTCATGTGGCTGAACTGAAGGAATGGATGGAGGCGCGCCTGGAAATCCGGGCATCAAGCACGGGCAGCTCTGCGCGCTTTGTTGTGTAGAGCCTCGCGATTGAATCGTCTTGGGAGGGCACAGACCAATGAATGAGCGGAGCGCTCATCGCCCCGAGCTTTCTCATACGCTATCAGCCGATACATTTCGCCGGTGGTACTGGCTTAAGTCCGAACTCTTGGCGTTTTGCCGCCAGCATGGTTTGCCAGCCAGTGGCGGAAAAGAGGCTTTGGCGCAGAGGATTGCATCGCACCTTGAAGCGGTGCCGGTGCATGGCCCAGCAGTGGTCGGTGTGAAGCGCGCGGTCATGCCTGATCATTTTCTTGCAACAACGATCATTGGGTCGGGCTGGCGATACACGCAGGCTCTGCGCAGCTATTTTGAGTCTGTCCACGGACCCTCGTTCCGATTCAACGAAGCGTTGCGGATGTTTATTGCTCAAGGTGAGGGGCGGACCCTGGCAGAGGCTTCAGACCACTATCGCAACAGCCTGCTGCAGGCAAAGCGCCCGATTCCTCGGCAGTTCGAGTACAACCGCCATATGCGGGCCTTTTATGAGGCCAATCCGGGGGCCAGTCGCGAACAGGCCCTTGAGAGTTGGTGGGCCAGACGGGCCAAGCCCCAAGCTTGAGCCCTCGACCCGTGGGCTCTAGTTCATTAGGCGGCTTAGTGTGCGCCGGCCCGGTACATCAGGGCGTTGCGATCAACAGATTGAATGCTCAGTCGCAGTAATTCGCCGTCGCGGCCCACTTTCAGGGGCACTTCCACGCCCGCCGGGCCGACTGCCCAGACCGTTCGCAGGAAGGTGGCCAGCGAATGCACGCGATGGCCGGCCACATCCAGGATCAGATCGCCCTGTTGTAGACCGGCCTTCATGGCAGGCCCCTGGTCAGCGACACCGCCCACGATGACCCGGCCCTCGTCTTCGGCTGCATACAGCCCCAGCCAGGGACGCGGTGGCAGACCGCTTTGGCCGGTCTTCATGAGGTTGTCGAGGATGGGGTCGAGCAACTCGATGGGTACGACCATATTGCCTTGACCGGAGTCGGCGTCGGGAGCGTTTTCAATCGCTTCTTGCAGCAGCAGTGACCCAATACCGATCAGTTCGCCTGCCTCGTTGAACAAGCCCGCGCCACTCCATTCCGGATGCGCAGGCGTGGTGTAAAGCGCAGCTTCGAGCAGGTATTCCCAATAGCCTGCAAACGGGCGCCGGTCGGCCAGGCGTGCCTTCAGTGCATGGCGTGATCCGCCATGGCTGATCAGGAAGACCGTGTCCCCGACTTGCGCAGTGGGGCCCGTTGCGCGCCGGGCCGGCGTGGCCTTGAGCGGACCGAGGGCCTTGAGCAAGCCGAAGCCCGTGACCTGATCGTAAGCCAGCGGAACTGCCTGAACCACCTGGCCTGAGCGCGTGGTCAGGAAGGCTGTGTGGGCTTCGGTGGTCAGATAGCCGATGGTGAGCACCGTGCCCCGATCATCGAGCACGACCCCACTGCCTGCGCGAGAGGTGCCCAGAGTGTTGGCGGTGAAGGCCTGCTCCGGCACCTCGGCTCGCAAGGCAACGACCGAATCGAGCATCGCCTCGAGATCGCCACTCAGATCGTCAGCCTGAGGCAGCAGGTCCTTGGGAAATGACCACTCTTTTTGTTGGCTCATGAGGCGCGCTTTGATCCTGGGTTCGGCATGGAGCGATCAGTCGACGCGTGCACCCGATGCCTTCACGATACGGGACATGCGGGTGGTTTCGCTGCGGATTTGCGCCGAGATCTGCTCGGGCGACAGTGTCATCGGCATCATGCCCTGAGACACGAGTTGCGCGATGAATTCCCGGTTGCCCAGCAGCTTGGCCACGGCGGTATTGAGTCGGTTCACCACGTCGCGCGGCGTGCCTGCGGGGGCGAGGAAGGCGTACCAGGCGCCGATGTCCATGTCCTTGTAGCCCACCTCGGCAAAGGTGGGGACGTCGGGTAAGAGTGGCGAGCGCTTGTCACCGGAAATGGCCAGCATGCGCACCTTGTCGGCTTTGAGGAAGCCCTGCACCGTGGTGAGTGCCGGAAAGGTGAACAGCACCTGACCGCCGATCACGTCCGCCACGGCCTGAGCCGATCCCTTGTAAGGGACATGGACCAGATCAGTGCCGCTGATCTTCTTGTACATCTCACCCATGAGGTGAGCCTGGCTGCCCACGCCATAGGAGCCGTAACTGAGCTTGCCGCTGCGTGCGCGGGTATAGGCGACGAGTTCAGAGAAGCTGTTCACGGGCAGCGTGGAAGAGACCGCCAAACCCAGATTGAGGTACGCGACCGTGGCCACGGGTACGAAGTCTTTATTCGCGTCGTACGGCAGCGAAGAAAACAGCACCGGGTTCAGCACGAAGGTGGCGTCGTTCGTGAAGAGCAGGGTGTAGCCATCGGCTGGGGCCTTGGCCACGATCTCGGCACCGATTCCGGAATTGCCGCCGGCCTTGTTGTCGATGACCACCTGCTGCCCCATCAGTTCCGTGAGGCGTTGCGCGACCGTGCGCGCCATGATGTCGGTGGCACCGCCAGGCGGGTATGGCACGACGACTCGGATAGGCTTGCTGGGGTAGGGCGACTGAGCGAGGGCTGCACTGCCCATGCTCAACAGCAGGGCGCTGCACAAAAGGGCGCGCCGGACAAGGGTCTGCATGCGGGGAAACGCGTTCATGGGAATCTGTCCTTGATCAGGCGCAGCCGCGAGACCGCAGCAGGCGTGGCGCCCCCGGCACGAATCGAACGTGCGACCCTCCCCTTAGGAGGGGGATGCTCTATCCACTGAGCTACGGAGGCGGGTGGGCGGATTGTACCCAAGCCCTTCGGGCGATGCGCCCCAGGCCGCTGAGCCGATCGCGTACTATTTTGTGGCCCATACACCCTCAGGAGACTCCCTTGATCGGCTACACCTGCGTTGGCACCAATGATCTCGATCGCTCGGTTGCGTTTTACACCGACCTGTTTGCGCCACTGGGCGCCAAGGTGTTCTTCAAGACCGACCGTGGCGTGGGTTGGGGCGTCAAGCCTGGCCAGCCGATGTTCAGTGTCATGAAGCCTTTCGATGCGCAGCCGGCCACGGCCGGCAATGGCACCATGATTTCGCTGCTGATGCCCGACGTGGCCACGGTCCAGGCACTGCATGCCAAGGCACTGTCGCTGGGCGCGCGTGACGAAGGCGCACCGGGCGCCCGTTCCAAGACCTTTTACGGCGCGTACTTTCGCGACCCGGACGGCAACAAACTGGCGGTGTACTGCATCACGCCCGCAAGCTGAGTTCGCTGCGTTGTAACCCTGCCCGTCGGAAGGAGCCCCGCAATGGCTCGCATTGCATTCACTCAAGCCGTTCTGTTCGATAGCGTCGCAGGCGTCCTGCGCCCCCATGCCACGGTGGTGGTGCAGGACGAACTCATTGTCGATGTGCTCTTTGGTGATGTCCGGATCGATGATGCGCGCATCGTGGATGTCGGTGGTCGCACGCTCATGCCCGGTCTGATTGATGCGCATGTGCATGTCACCTCGACCGTGCCCGATTTCATGAAGCTGGGCATGATGCCGGCCTCGCTGATTGCTGCGCAGAGCAAGGACATCGTGGAAGGGATGCTGGCGCGCGGCTTCACGACAGTGCGCGATGCTGCGGGCGCGGACCACGGGTTGGTGCAGGCGATCGAGCAGGGCTATTTTCAGGGGCCGCGCTTGTTCATCGCAGGCCAGGCCATCTCGCAGACCGGTGGCCATGGCGACACGCGGCCCATAGGCGTGAAAACCATGATGTGCACCTGTGCCGGACTGGGCATGCTCGGCACGATTGCTGATGGCGTGGGCGAAGTGCGCCGAGCGGCGCGCGAGCAGATCCGCAACGGGGCGCACCAGATCAAGGTGATGGCCGGGGGCGGTGTATCGAGCCCCACCGACCCGATTGACGGCACGCAGTATTCGCTCGAGGAATTGCGCGCTGTCTGCGAGGAGGCCGATGCGGCCAACACCTATGTGATGGCCCATGCCTACTCGCCCAAGGCGATCATCCGCGCGGTGCAATCCGGCGTGAAATCGATCGAGCATGGCAATCTGCTCGATGAAGCGGCTGCGCGCGAGATGCGTCGTCAGGGCGCCTGGTACGTGCCGACCCTGGCGACCTACGACTCGCTCGCACGAGAAGGTGCTTCGCTGGGCTGGCCACAGGCGATGCTCGACAAGCTCGATCGGGTGAAGGCGCGAGGCCTGGAGGCGATCCGCATTGCGCATGCCGAGGGCGTACCGATCGCCTTTGGCACCGACCTGCTGGGCACCATGCATGATGATCAGAGCAACGAGTTCACGCTACGTGCCCAGGCCATGGGCGCGGCCGCGATCCTGCAGGGGGCGACCTCGATTGCCGCGCGCATGATGGGGCAGGAAGGTCGGCTCGGGGTTGTTGCGCCCGGTGCGATCGCTGACCTGATCGTGGTCGACGGTGATCCGTTGGCCGATCTGTCTCTGCTGCAACAGCAGGGCGCGCATCTGCCGGTCATCATGAAAGCAGGGCGCTGGGTACGCAACCGCCTGGGGTAGGGCAGCCGGCTGACCGCTATCCAGGCGCGAGATTCAGGTACTGCATGCGGGCACAAAAAAGCCCGCCGAGGCGGGCTTTCCGGTGCCTTGGCTGAATGTGGCTCAGCGCAGAATGCCGCCCAGCATGCTGGCCGCGCTGCTGGCGTTGCTGCCATTCAGGAAGTTGCCCATGTAGCTGGCCATGGCGTTCATCTGGGCCGGGCTCACGTTGAGCTTGGACATGGCGCTGTTGACAGCCGCCAAGGAGTTCAGCGACGAAGGCGACACGCCCAGCAGACCAGCACCCTTGGTGGCCAGATCGGGCAGGCCGGGCAGGCTGGTGTTCAGGCGTGCAAAGTCGGCCGGGCTTAGCTTGTTCTGTGCCAGCGCGGTGAGGGCGCCTGCGCCAGCCGTGGTCTGGTCAAGGCTGGTCCCCATGTGACGCTGCAGGCCCGAGAGCATGCCGTTCAGGCCGGAAGCAGGCGGGTTGAAGCCCAGCGGAGCGGCGCAGCCGGCGACGATGGGGGCCGCAGCGGCGGCGAGGAGCAGTGCACGACGGTTCATGGATGGTCTCTCTTAATGATGTTGGGAACAGGCTGAATGCAGCGCGCGAGCGGCGCGGGCATCGGATTGTAGACGCAGAAGAAAGTTTTTTCGATCTTCAGCGTAAGACAGCGCTGTTTTGTCGGGGTGCGGTCGGTGCAGGGCGATGATTTGAGTCCATCGCGTCACCCCTCGGGGCAGGGGTGGATGCCCGCCAGGGATGAAACCCTGATTGTGCGAGCATCCGCGACGCCTTAGGCTCAGCTGCCGCCGACGCTGGTGAAGCGGGCCTCAGGACGGTCATCCGAGCGGTGCACGGTGGTCACGTTCTTTTTCATGGCCCAGGGGCGGATTTGATGGTGAATAGGCACGTAGTACGCGTTGTCCATGGTGAGCTTCAGCCCCTCCTTGAGCAGCGCGTCGCGCTTGGCCACATCGGTTTCGGACTTGGCCGCATCAATCAGGGCATCGAGTTTGGGATCGCTGATGCGGCCCAGATTGAAGTTGCCATCTGCACCCGTGGTCTTGGTGCGCACCAGTGACTGCAGCGAATAGAGCGCATCGTAGGTGGCCACGCCCCAGCCCAGCATGTAAGCGCTGGTGTCGTGCTTCTGGATCTTCGGTACGAAGGTGGCGAACGGCATGGCATTCAACTTGACCTTGAGCCCCGCACGCGCCCACATGCCCACGATGGCCTGGCAGATCTCTTCATCGTTCACGTAGCGGTTATTCGGGCAGTCGAGCGTGAATTCGAAGCCATTCGGATACCCCGCGTCGGCGAGCAGCTTTTTCGCGGCATCGACGTTGGCCGCTGCTGGTTTGTCGGCCTCCTTGGTGTAGCCGTTGACGCCAGGTGCCACCATGAGCATGCCGGGGACCGACAGACCGCGCATGATGGTGCGCTGGATGGCCGCACGGTCCACTGCCAGGTTCAGGGCCTGGCGCACGCGCACATCCTTGAAGGGGTTCTTGCCCTTCACATCGGAGAACTGCAGCTCATTGCTGTGCTGATCCAGCCCGATGAAGATGGTGCGCACTTCAGCGCCCTCGAGTACCTTCAGGCCAGGGTTCTGCTTCAGGCGTGCGACGTCCTGGGTGGGCAGGTCGGTGACCATATCCACCTCTCCAGACAGCAGCGCTGCGACCCGCGTGGCATCGGCCTTGATCGGGGTATATGTGACCCGATCGACGTTGCCGCTCTTCTTGCCCCACCACTTGGTGTTGTCAGACATCACGATGCGCTGGTCGGGCGACCAGCCGTTGATGATGTAGGGGCCGGTGCCGTTGGTGTTGCGCGAGGCGAAGGTATCTTCGCGTGCCTTGTAGTCCTGCACTTTCTCGGACTTGTTCTTCACTGACCATGCTTTGCTCATGATCCGGAAGTCGATGATGTTGCGCAGCAGGATCGGGACCGGGGAGTCCAGAATCATGTCGACCGTGTGGTCGTCGATCTTCCTGACTTCCTTGATGCCGGTCACGTAGACCTGCATGGTGCCTTGAGGCTGGCGAATGCGCTCGAAGGAGAAGACGACGTCATCGGCCGTGAAGGGCGAGCCGTCATTGAAGGTCACGCCCTTGCGCAGATTGAAGCGCCATTGCGTCGGGCTGATCTGCTGCCAGCTGGTCGCCAGGCCCGGCTCGACCTTGTAGTCCTTGTCGTAGCGGGTCAGGCCCTCGTAGGTGTGCATCATGATCGCATTGGTGGTCGCATGATTCTGCGAATGCGGATCCATGGTGAGGATGTCGTTCTGTGCACCCCAGCGCAGTGGCTCTGCGGCGACGCCGAGCGGGCTGAGTGCTGAGACGGCCAGCGCGGAGGCCAGGGCCAGGGCATGCAGGGTTGGTCTGAAGGACCGGAAGGAATGGGGCTTCATCGGGAAGGCTCCTTAACGTGCAAAGCAGGGATGAATGCCGCATCAGACGGCATGCGCGGGGACTCTATCACGCGTTCCGGGCGACCGGATCGGAGCCCATGGGGCCTCCGAAGGGGCCCTCAGGTGGTCCCGCCGGCCTCTGGCCGGCGCAACCAGGTGCCGATCGCATAGGGCAG
>DGIT01000079.1 GCA_002386465.1 Burkholderiales bacterium UBA4615
TGGACCGCCCGGCCTGATGCCCAGGCCTACAGCGACGGGGCTACCTGGGACGTGGGTGGTGCGCGCATTCGCGCCTTCCACATGCCCGGTCATACCTCGGGCCACAGCGTCTTGCTGGTCGAGCCGCACGGCGTCGCCTTCATTGGCGATATCGACCTCTCCGGGTTCGGGCCGTACTACGGCGATGCCACCTCGAGCCTTGCGCAATTTCGCGACACGCTGCGTCGTGTGGTCGATGTGCCGGCAAAGGTCTGGATCACGTCACATCACCGTGGCGCAGTCACCGATCGGGCGCATTTTCTGGCGGCGCTCTCGGCCTTCAGTGCCAAGCTCGACGAACGCACTGCCAAGCTCTTGCAGATGCTGGGCAGTGAGCCGCGCACGCTGGCCGAACTGGTTGCGCAGCGCCTGATCTACCCGCCCGGGCATGCGGAGCTTTGGGTGGATGATGTTGAGGCCCGCACCATCGGTCAGCACCTGGATGAGCTGATCGCGCAAGGCCGTGTCGAGCGCGTGGAGCCGGATCGTTTCAGAGCCCGTTGCTGATACCATCGTGCGGTTGCTGGGGGTCCTGTCTCGGGCGCGATCTGCCTGATGCCGGGTGAGAAACACCCTTTGAACCTGATGCGGGTAATGCCGCCGCAGGGAAGCCGAAGCGGTACCGGAAACGGTTGCGCCCGGCCACCCGGCGTGATCCATCTTCGGAGACCGTCATGAACGCCAATCCCAAGTTCATCGCTGCCCAGGCAGCTGTCGATGCCGCAGCCATTGCGCCGCTGCCCAATTCCCGCAAGATCTACGTGACCGGCTCGCGCGCCGATGTCTGCGTACCCATGCGCGAAATCAGTCAGTCGGATACGCCCGCACACGCCGGCGCCGAACCCAATCCGCCGGTTTATGTGTACGACACCAGCGGGCCGTATTCCGACCCGCAGGCCAGCATCGATATTCGCAAGGGGCTGCCAGCACTGCGTGCGCCCTGGATTGCCGAGCGCAACGATACCGAGCAGCTGTCCGGTCCCAGTTCGGCGTATGGCCGCGAGCGGCTGGATGACGGAAAGCTGGCCGAGCTGCGCTTCGATCTGGCGCGCGCGCCGCGTCGGGCTAAGGCCGGTGCCAACGTCACGCAAATGCACTATGCACGCCGTGGTCTCATCACCCCCGAGATGGAATACATCGCCATCCGTGAAAACCTGCGCCGCACCGAATACATTGCGTCCCTGCGCGCAGCCGGCCCCACCGGCCAGCGCATGGCCGATCTGCTCGGGCGTCAGCACCCGGGTCAGTCGTTCGGAGCAGCCATTCCCGCCGAAATCACGCCCGAGTTCGTGCGCAGCGAAGTGGCCAGGGGCCGCGCCATCATTCCGGCCAACATTAATCACCCCGAAAGCGAGCCGATGATCATCGGGCGCAATTTCCTGGTGAAGATCAATGCCAACATCGGCAACTCGGCGGTGTCCTCGTCCATTGGCGAAGAAGTCGAGAAGATGACCTGGTCGATCCGCTGGGGCGGCGACACCGTCATGGACCTGTCCACCGGCAAGCACATTCACGAAACCCGCGAGTGGATCGTGCGCAATGCGCCGGTGCCCATTGGAACCGTGCCCATCTACCAGGCTCTGGAAAAAGTGGATGGCAAGGCCGAGGAGCTGACCTGGGAGATTTTCCGCGACACGCTCATCGAGCAGGCCGAGCAGGGCGTGGACTATTTCACCATCCATGCCGGCGTGAGACTGCCCTACATTCCGATGACCGCCCGCCGCATGACCGGCATTGTTTCGCGCGGCGGCAGCATCATGGCCAAGTGGTGCCTGGCCCATCACCGCGAGTCGTTCCTGTACGAACGCTTCGAAGAGATCTGCGACATCATGAAGGCCTACGACGTGAGCTTCTCGCTGGGCGATGGCCTGCGCCCGGGCTCGATCTACGATGCCAACGACGAAGCGCAACTGTCCGAGCTGCGCACGCTGGGTGAGCTCACTCAGGTGGCCTGGAAGCACGATGTGCAGGTCATGATCGAAGGCCCAGGCCATGTGCCGATGCAGCTCATCAAGGAGAACATGGACCTGCAGCTGCGCGACTGCCACGAGGCCCCGTTCTACACGCTGGGCCCGCTGACCACCGACATCGCACCGGGCTATGACCACATCACCAGCGCCATCGGCGCGGCGCAAATCGGGTGGTATGGCACGGCCATGCTGTGCTACGTCACGCCCAAGGAGCACCTGGGTCTGCCGAACAAGAAAGATGTGAAGGACGGCATCATCGCGTACAAGATCGCCGCGCATGCGGCCGATCTGGCCAAGGGCCATCCGGGCGCACAAATTCGCGACAACGCGCTGTCCAAGGCGCGCTTCGAGTTCCGCTGGGCCGATCAGTTCAATCTGGGTCTGGACCCCGACACCGCCAAGGACTTCCACGACGAGACCCTGCCCAAGGACTCCATGAAGACGGCGCACTTCTGCTCCATGTGCGGGCCGCATTTCTGTTCCATGAAGATCACGCAGGATGTGCGCGACTACGCTGAAAAAACGGGTGTGAGCGCCGAGCAGGCCCTGAGCGCCGGTATGCAGGAAAAGGCGATCGAGTTCGTGAAAAAGGGCAGCGAGCTCTACGGCAAGGCGTGAGGCTGCCGGGCGGTTGGCCTGCTGACGTCGTGCCTTGTGCGTCGCAGGCCGCTGCGTGGCCGTGTCGTCCCGGTTGCGGGGCCTGCTGCATCGCCCCGTCCATTTCGTCGCCCATGCCAGGGGCACCCCAGGGCAAGCCGGCAGGCGTGCCGTGTGTGCACCTGGGGCCGCAGCGAGAATGTCTGATCTTCGATCGACCCGACCGTCCCAAGGTCTGTGCGAGCCTGCAACCCAGCAGGCAGATGTGCGGTGACTCGCCCGAGCAGGCCCTGCAGGGGCTGATGCGCCTGGAGCGTCTGACTGCGCCGTGAGTAACAAAGCCCTGGAAATCAGCCCTTGCAATGCGCGCTCATCCCGGCGCCCTGCACATGGCTCGCGGTAAGATCGTCGGTTTGTATCCGGCCGACTCAGACGGACCTTCATGAAGCCTCGTACTCTCATCAGCATGTTTGTCGCGGCTGCGGCGCTGGCCGGCGGCGGCTGGTGGTGGTATTCGAAGAATCAGGCGGCTGCTCAACCGCAGTTGCGCACGGGCAAGATCGAGCGCGGCACACTGACCGCCACCGTGGCGGCTTCAGGCACGCTCGCGGCTACCGTGCAGGTGCAGGTCAGCTCACAGGTCTCGGGCCAAATCCGTGAAGTCCTGGCGGATTTCAACTCCGACGTGAAAAAAGGCCAGGTGCTCGCCCGTATCGACCCGGAAACCTTCGAGTACCGCGTGCGCCAGGCTGAAGCCGATGTAGAGGCCGCACGTGCTCAGGTCGGTGTGCAGCAGGCCACGGTCATGGCGCGCAAGTCGGATCTGGCCCGCAACATCATCAACCGCGACGAGGCCCGGCGCGATTTTGATCGCAAGACCGAGTTGGTAGAACGCAATTTCATCTCAATCGTCGAGCGCGACAAGGCCGCTGCGGTGTTTCGTGCGCTTGAACAGGACGTGGCCAGCTCACAGGCTCAGATCGAGCTGGCCGAAGCGCAGGTGCGCAATGCCCGCTCAACGGTGCAGCAACGCGAAGCCCTGCTCGCCTCGGCGCGGGTCGATCTGAGTCGGACCATCATCCGTGCGCCGGTCGACGGGGTGGTCATCAAGCGCTCGATCGAACCTGGCCAGACCGTGGCCGTGAGTCTGGCTGCTCCTGAACTCTTTCTGATTGCCCAGAACCTGCGCGACATGCAGGTCGAAGTGTCGATTGACGAGGCCGAGGTCAGCCGCCTGCGCGTGGGCCAGAAAGCGACCTTCACAGTCGATGCGTTTCCGGGGCGCACCTTTGAAGGGGCGATCACGCAGGTGCGTAAGGCCTCGCTCAATGTGCAAAACGTGATCACCTACACAGCGCTGGTGTCAGCCAACAATGAAAACCAGGCGCTGCTGCCAGGCATGACGGCCAATGTGCGGGTGATCACCGATGTGCGCGACGGTGTGCTCAAGGTCCCCAATGCAGCGCTGCGCTTCAAGCCACCGGGCTGGACCGAGCCACCCAAGACCTCGGCGCTTGAAGCCGGCCCGTTGCGCGCCGCATTGGAGTCGCTGCTTCCGGCTGCGCAGGCACAGGGGCAGGGAGGCGGTCTGCAGGCCTATCGTGAGCGACTCGAGCGCGAACTCGCGCTGACCGACGCGCAGAAGGCGTCGGTGGAGGGGGTGTTCTCGGGCATGCGTGAACGGTTCATGGGTCTGCGCGACCTTGAACCCTCCGAGCGGGCAGCCGCCTCCGAGAAGCTGCGTAATGAAATGCGCTCCAAGGTGGCTGCCGTGCTCGATCCGGCGCAGAAAAATACTTTTGCTGCGATCAATGCAGAGATCGATGCACGCCGACAGGCAGCGCAGGCCGAGCGTGCGGCGGGCACCAGCGCGGCGACCGGAGCATCGTCCCCGGCCAGTGGTACCAGCACCGGCGCCGGCACGGGTATCACTGCGCCTGCCGCAGCCCCGAGCCGAAACGGGGCTGCGGCTACCTCAGCCACTGCAGGTGCTGGCGCTTTAGCTGGCAGTGCGGCGGCAGGAGCGGCGTCGGCATCGCCTTCGCCTTCTGCAGCGGCTCCTAAGTCAGACGCCAAGCCGTCTGCGCCCGCAGCCTCGGGCACGAGCGGCGCAGGGGCAACCGGTGGCACGACCGGCGGCGGTGGCCCGCTGCGCGCGTTCAGAGACCGCCTGGAGCGGGACCTGGCCTTTACTGAATCGCAGCGGGGTCAGCTCGACGGCATTTTTTCCGCCATGCGTGAGCGCTTTGCCACGGTCCGCGAAGCGCCGGAGCCTGATCGCCCCAAGCTCATGGAAACGTACCGCGCAGAGATGCGCGCGCGTATCAACGACATCCTGGACGAGACTCAGAAGAAGAAATACGCGGAGATCCTGGTCGAACTGGCCGGACGCAATGTTTCGCGCGGCCGGGTGTTCATCGCCGGGCCTGACGGTAAGCCTATGCCGGTCGATGTGCGCCTGGGATTGTCTGACGGCGTGGCCACCGAGCTCATCGGCACGATCGGTGAGCGCAAGCTCGCTGAAGGCGACCTGGTTTACGTGGGTGTAGTGGGGGCTGCCAGCAAACCTGGTCCTGCGACACCGCCGATGCGCCCGGCGGGGCCGCGACTCTGAGTCGCGCGGACCAACGATCGAGGCACTGGCTTCATGACCGCCGAAATCCGCTCAGCCAATATCCCCGCACGCGAGGCGCATGCCGTTGATTCGCCTGCCATGGGTGCGCGCGCACCCGATGCCGCG
>DGIT01000145.1:0-191 GCA_002386465.1 Burkholderiales bacterium UBA4615
GAAGAGCGCGTCAAGGACATCACCAACTACATTGTCAAAGGCGTGCTGTGGCAGGCCTTTGAGGCCGACAAGCCGGTGGTGCTGCTGATCGATGAAATCGACAAAGCTGACATCGAGTTCCCCAACGATCTGCTGCGCGAAATCGACCGCATGGAGTTCTACTGCTACGAGACGCGCCAGCTCATCAAGGC
>DGIT01000145.1:363-1690 GCA_002386465.1 Burkholderiales bacterium UBA4615
AAGGACATGCTCAAGGAAGCCATGGAAAGCTTCTTCCAGATCCGTGAGCTGCCCGGCATCAAGAAAAAGCCGTCCACGTCAGAGTTGCTCGACTGGCTCAAGCTGCTGATGGCCGAAGACATTCCGGCTGAGGCCCTGCAATCCAAGGACGGTAAGGCCGCTATTCCGCCGCTGCACGGCGCCCTGCTCAAAAACGAGCAGGATGTCCATCTGTTCGAGCGCCTGATTTTCATGGCGCGCCATAACCGCTGACACGCCGGGCCGGGCATGACACACGCGCATCGCCCGGGTCTGCTCTCAATCCTCAGTTTTCTCAGTCGTATTCATGCACTGGTACTACCTCGCAGCCGCCATCTTGTTCGAGGTCGGCGGCAGCACAGCGATGAAGCTGTCCCAGGGCCTGACCAGACCATGGCCGATCGTGGCCATGATGCTGCTCTATGGCGTGGCCTTCGCCTGCAATGCCATGGCCCTGAAGCGCTTGGACCTGTCGGTCACGTACGCCATCTGGTCCGGCATGGGCACGGCGCTTGTGGCGGTGGTCGGCATGACCTACTTCAAAGAACCCTTGAGCGCCTTGCGGATCGGCAGCATCGTGCTGATCATCTTTGGTGTGTGCGGTCTGGCGCTGTCCACGCGCCAGACCTGAGCCGGGAGCGCATCGCGTGAGCACCGATCGTTCCGGCGCATCAATCGGCCCTGCCCTGCCCTGGCCACCGCAATCGGTCACGCTGCAAGGCGAGATCGTGCGGCTGGAGCCGTTGTCGGAAGCCCATGCCAACGGGCTGCGCGAAGCCATTGCCGACGGTGCTCTGCATACGCTCTGGTACACGATCGTGCCGCCCCCCGATTCGCTCGACGCCTGGATCGCGGCGTCTCTGAAGGCACAGACCGCAGGGAGTGCACTGCCCTTCGTGGTCCGCCGGCTGCGAGACGAACGCGTCGTGGGCTGCACCCGCTTCATGAACATCGAAGCCGCTCAGCGCAGGCTCGAAATCGGCACCACGTTCTACAGCGCCTCGGTGCAACGCAGTGCGCTCAACACCGAATGCAAGCGACTCTTGCTCGCCCATGCCTTCGAGGCCCTGCACTGCCTGGCCGTGGAATTTCGCACCCACTGGTTCAATCACCGTTCACGCGAAGCCATCGCGCGGCTGGGCGCCAAGCAGGACGGCGTGCTGCGTCAGCACCAGCGGTTGCCCGATGGCAGCCTGCGCGATACCGTCGTGTTTTCCATCATTGACAGCGAGTGGCCCGCCGTGCGCCGCCACCTGCAGGTCCGACAGGCCAGGTTGCCGGCGCCCTGAACCGGCCCGACCCAAGCCCG
>DGIT01000145.1:1706-9351 GCA_002386465.1 Burkholderiales bacterium UBA4615
ACAGTCAAACATTTTCTGGAGCCACCATGCTGATCGAGTTCTTTCTTCACCTGCGCCAGGCCAAGCTGCCCGTGTCGATCAAGGAGTATCTGACCCTCCTCGAAGCCATGCGCAAGAACGTGATCAACCAGTCCCTGGACGATTTCTACTTTCTTTCGCGCGCCACACTGGTCAAAGACGAGCGCAACTTCGACAAGTTCGACAAGGCGTTCGGGGTCTATTTCAAGGGCGTCTCCGAGCTGCCGGGCATCGACCTCGATGTGCCGATGGATTGGCTCAAGCGCCAGATGCAGCGCGAATTCACTGCCGAGGAAAAAGCACAGATCGAAGCCATGGGCGGGCTCGACAAGCTGCTCGAACGCCTGAAGCAGCTGCTCGAAGAGCAAAAAGAACGCCACGAAGGCGGCAATAAATGGATCGGCACCAACGGCACCTCGCCCTTTGGCAACGGCGGCTTCAATCCCGAAGGCATTCGGGTGGGCGGCCCGCCCTCGGGCAACCGTACGGCGGTCAAGGTCTGGGAACAGCGTGCCTACAAGGACTACGACGACCAGGTTGAAATCGGCACCCGCAACATCAAGGTGGCCCTGCGCCGGCTGCGCAAGTTTGCCCGTCAGGGTGCCGAAGACGAACTGGACCTGGACGACACCATTGCCAGCACCGCGCGCAATGCCGGCTATCTGGACATCAAAATGGTCCCCGAGCGGCACAACACCATCAAGGTGCTGATGCTGCTGGATGTGGGCGGCACCATGGACGACCACATCAAGCGCACCGAGGAGCTGTTCTCGGCCGCCAAGACCGAGTTCAAGCACCTGGAGTTCTACTACTTCCACAACTGCGTCTATGACTTCGTGTGGAAGAACAACAAGCGGCGCCATTCCGAGCGGATGGCCACCTGGGATCTGCTGCGCAAGTACAACGCCGACTACCGTCTGATCTTCGTGGGCGATGCCACGATGAGCCCCTATGAAATCCTGCAGCCGGGCGGCTCGGTGGAATACAACAACGAGGAAGCCGGCGCCATCTGGCTGCAGCGCCTGGCCGAGCGCTTTCCCAAGTTTGCCTGGCTCAACCCCGAGCCCGAAGGCGTCTGGGAGTATCGCCAGTCCATCTCAGTCATTCGTCAGGTGCTGGCCAACCGCATGTACCCAGTGACGCTCGGCGGCCTTGAAAAGGCCATGCGCGAGCTGTCCAAGTAGGCCCGATCAGAACGCGAACGCCACGCCCAGGCTGGGGCCGTTGAAGCGATACTTCATCGCCCCCACCAGATCGTCCTTGCTGACATCCAGGTCGTAGCGCACAAAGCGATACCCCAGCGATGCCGACCAGTTCGGCGTGAAATGCCAGCTGAGCGCGGCTTCGGTATTCAGCAAGCCGCCCTGATACGCCCCATAGGTCAGGGAAAAGAAGTCGACCCGACCGGTCAGTCGCAGCTCAGGCGTGAGGCTCATCGCACCGAACAGTCCCACGGTCGGCAAGGGCACCAGCACATCTTCACGCTGCGCAGCAAACGGGCTGCTGAGGCCATTGACCGTGCCCTGGCCGGACACCAGAGCCACGAAGCGTGTCACATGCACGCCCAGTGACCCGCCCAGCTCCGCGGTCGGTGTGCGAATGGCCGACCAGCCCACACTGGCACGGTAAACATCGGTATTGAACGAGCTGTTCAGGGTCGCCGAGGCCGGGTAGACCGTGTCGTCCCAGGTGATGTCGCGATCGATCGTGCGACTGCCGCTGCGCTTGAGACTCAGGTATTCAACCTCCAGCCGAAAGCTCTGGCTGAAGCGCCAACCGAACAGCGCAGAGGGCGAGGTTGCCTTGTCAGCCAGCCCCAGGTCGCTTTCCAGATCGACCTGCGTGCCACTGCCTGGCAGGTTGCCATCAATGCGCACCTTGGAATCGATGGTGGGCCGGAAGGCTGACACAAGCAGCCACGCATCGCGATCGAAATGCTGGGCGTATGCCTGGCTCGTACCCGCGACCAGCAGGACCAGCGTGGCGGCGCGCGCTACTTCACTGGCCGAGCGGATCGATTGGCTTCGGACAACAGACTGATGCAAGAGCGGTGTGGACATGGATGGACTCCTCAGGAGGACCACCACTCGGATCGCAGCGGTCAAATCAGAACTGTATCTTGCCCGCGAACAGCCAAGGCGCCAAGCCAGTCGGTGCGCGCATCAGACAAACCGTAACGCTGCGAGACCACCGCCGCACGGTTCATCAGCATGCGTCCGGTGACCGACAGCGGCGGGCCATTGAACGCCAGGACCACACGATTGCCTGCGGGCACGGGCGCCATGGCCAGCACGCGGCCATCAAACGCCTGATGAATGCGCTCCAGACTCTTCTCAAAGCCATGCGACTCGCCGAACAGATTCACCACGAGCATGCCGGGTGCTGTCATGGCGCGCCGACACTGCCGATAAAAGCTTAGCGAATCGAGGACAGGCCCGCGCGCCTGCGCGTCGTACAAATCGACCTGAATCACACCGAACCGACCGAGGGACGCCTGATCCCGTATCACCTGCGCCGCATCGGCATGCATTACGCGCAAGCGCACATCCTCTTGAGGCAACGCAAACCAGCGGCGCGCCACATCAATCACCTGCTCGTCACGCTCCACCACCGTGATGCGCGATGCGGCACAGCGACGATGGCAAAACCGTGTGAGCGCACCTGCACCCAGGCCCAGCTGCAGGATTTCGTCCGGCGGTGACATGAACAGCAACCACGCCATCATGCGTCGCACGTAATCAAGCTCGATGTCGAAAGGCCGCGACAAGCGCATGGCCCCTTGGATCCAGGGCGTGCCGAAATGCAGATACCGCACGCCGCCTTCCTCGGACAGGGTCACATCAGAATGATCAGAAATCATGAGCACACGCTCTCATTCAATTGGCCCGCGACATCGCCGGGATGCTTAGACCGTCACGGCGTCGCAGACGCATCAGGACGGCGCCTGACCTTCCGCGACCGCATCGAATTGCAAACGGGCGAGCCTTGCATACAGACCGCCGCGCGCCAGCAGGTCGGCATGACGTCCCTGCTCCACGATGCGCCCTTCATCCATCACCACGATCAGATCCGCACGCTGCACAGTGGACAGGCGATGCGCCACAACGATGGTCGTGCGACCGCGCATCGCGGTCTCGAGCGCCTGCTGCACCAGCCGCTCGCTCTCAGTGTCGAGCGCGCTCGTCGCTTCATCGAGCAGCAGCAACGGCGCGTCCTTCAGAATCGCCCGCGCAATCGCGATGCGCTGACGCTGCCCCCCCGACAGACGCACGCCCCGCTCCCCCAGGAATGTTTGATATCCCTGCGGCAATTCACTCAGAAAGCCATGCGCTTGCGCGGCTTGTGCCGCCGCAATCACCTCAGACTCACTGGCCTGCGGTCGCCCATAACGAATATTTTCGAGCGCATCGGCCGAGAAAATCACGGCGTCCTGAGGAACAAGAGCAATGCGCGTACGCAGCGCTTCCAGATCCCAGCGCGACATCTCCACGCCGTCGACGCGCAAGCTACCTCCTGAAATGTCATAGAACCTCAGCAGCAGTTGCAGCACCGTGCTCTTGCCCGCGCCACTCGGCCCCACCAGCGCCACGGTATGGCCTGCCGGAATGTCCAGGGTGAAATCCTTCAGCGCAGCGCGTTCCGGCCGGGACGGATACGCAAACTGGACTGCATCAAAACAGATGGCTGCACCCTGTGATGCGGTGAGGGGCGTGGGCGCAGGTTGCTGTGGCGAGCGAATCACGGGCTGCGCGCGCAGCAGCTCATCAAGCCGCTCGGAGGCGCCTGCCGCACGCAGCAGGTCGCCCCACACTTCAGCCAGCACTGCCGCACTGGAGGCCACCATGCCGAAATAGATCAGCGTCTGCCCCAGCTGGCCTGCAGTCATCTCGCCGCGCATCACCGCAGTGGTGCCGCTGTACAAACCGAAAATGGCTGACCCAAAGGCCGACGCAATGATGAAGACCGTGAGCCAGGCCCGCGCGCGCGTGCGCCGAATCGAGGTCTCGAAGGTCGACGCATTGGACTGGGTATAACGCTCAGCCTCGCGTGACTGCTGGCCATAGCTCTGCACCACCGGGATGGCATTGAGCACTTCTGCGGCGATGGCGCTGGAATCAGCCAGGCGGTCCTGGCTGGCGCGCGAGAGCTTGCGCACCCGACGCCCAATCCAGATTGAGGGCAGCACGATGAACGCCAGCAAGGCAATCACGGTGCCCGCGAGCTTGGGCACCGTGAACAGCAGCATGGCCAGACTGCCTGCAAACATGACGGCGCTGCGCAGCCCCATGGAAAAGCTGGACCCCACCACGGTCTGCACGAGCGTCGTGTCTGCAGACAGGCGAGACAACACTTCGCCAGTCTGCGTGGTTTCAAAGAACTGAGGACTTTGCGACAGCACTCGCGCATAGACCGCATTACGCAGATCAGCAATCACCCGCTCGCCCAGCCAGGTCACCATGTAATAGCGCGCAGCCGTGAACCCGGCCATCAGCAACGCAGCACCGAACAGCAAAAGAAAACTGCGGCGCACCGCGTCGTGGCGAGCCAGCACATCGCCACCAAAACCGGTATCGATCACACCCCGCAAGAGCACGGGCACGACCAGCGTCGCCGCAGCCGCAGCAAGCAGAAACACCATGGCTAATGCTGTGCGCCCGGCGTAAGGGCGCAGCCAGGGCAGCAAGCGGCCCAGGCCAGAGAGTCGTTGACCCGATGAAGCAGGAGTGTGTGTGTGTGAGGCGGTCACGGTGCGCGATCAATGCATCGCGCACAGGTTAACAGAGGGTTGTCTCAGCGCTCAGCAGCGGGCGCTGTGCGCAGCACTTCTTCGATCGTCGTCTGGCCTGCGGCCACCTTCAGCGCACCCGAGACGCGCAAGGGCCGCATCCCTTCACGCATGGCTGCATCGCGCAAGGGCCCAAGCTCAGGCGTATCGGTCACGCATTCCCTCACCGCTTCACTCATTTCCAGCAACTCATACAAGCCCGCACGCCCTGCGTAACCGGTATTGCGACATTCGATGCATCCCACCGCACGCCATACATTCTGCGGGCGCCGTGCGCGGTAGGGGCGCGTGAGCGCTTCCCATTGCGCATCGGGTGGAGCCTCCATGGGTGCCTTGCAATGCGCACACAGGCTGCGCACCAGGCGCTGCGCCAATACGCCAACCAGGGTTGCCTTCAACAGAAACGCCGGCACGCCCAGATCAAGCAGGCGTGTGATGGCGCTCGGCGCATCATTGGTGTGCAAGGTCGCCAACACCAAATGGCCGGTAAGTGCCGCCTGCACCGCCATCTCGGCTGTGGCCAGGTCGCGGATCTCACCCACCATGATGATGTCCGGGTCCTGACGCATCAGTGCGCGAATGCCTTCGGCAAAACCTAAGTCGATGCCGGTTTGCACCTGCAACTGATTGAAGGCCGGCTCGACCATTTCGATCGGATCTTCCACCGTGCAGACATTGACTTCGTCTGTCGCCAACTGCCGCAGCGTCGCGTACAGCGTGGTGGTCTTGCCCGAACCCGTGGGGCCCGTGACCAGCACAATGCCGTGCGGCTGCGACGTCATACGCGTCCAGCGCGCCAGATCCTCGGAAGCAAAGCCTAAGTCTGCGAAGCTGCGCTGCAGCACTTCAGGATCGAAGATGCGCATCACCAGCTTTTCGCCAAAAGCCGTCGGCAGCGTGGACAGACGCAATTCCACTTCGCGGCCATCCGCCATGCGGGTTTTCACACGCCCGTCCTGAGGTCTGCGCTTCTCCACCACATCCATGCGGCCCAGCAGCTTGATGCGGCTGGTCATGGCGGCCATGACTGGGGCGGGCACCTGATAGACGGTGTGCAGCACGCCATCGATGCGAAACCGCACCGCGCCGGTATCGCGACGCGGCTCAAGGTGGATGTCGCTTGCACGTTGCTCAAAGGCGTACTGCCAGAGCCAGTCGACAATCGTGACGATATGCCGATCGTTCGCATCGAGGCTACGACCGCCCTGCCCCAGCTCCACCAGTTGCTCGAAGTTGCCCGCAGGCCCGGCGCCTCCGCGGCGCTGCGCATCGCGCACCGACTTGGCCAGGCTGAAAAATTCGACGATATAGCGCGCGATGTCCTGCGGGTTGGCCACCACCCGCCGCACCTCTCGACGCAGCAGCCCCGAGAGTTCATCGACCCAGTCAGTGACCATGGGCTCGGCGGTAGCCACCACCACTTCATGGTCGCGCACCGACACCGGCAAGATGCCATGTCGGCTTGCATACTGGCTCGACATGACTTCAGCGATGCGCGCGAAGTCCACCTTCAAGGGATCAATGCGCAAATAGGGCAACCCGCTGCGCTGTGCGAGCCACTCGGTCAGCGTTTCCAGCGTCAGCGCCCTGCCCGTACTGGGCGCGATCAGGGCGCGTTGAGACAGAGAAACCAGCGGATGCAGCGCCCCGGCAGCAAGTGGCGCCTGTGCCGCAATGCGCTGACCTTCATCGCGCGCAATCAGCCCGTCTTCGATCAGAGCGGGGAGGAGGTCTGAGACCGAAAGCCGAAACCCGAGCCGTCCGGGCGCAGCATGCGCACCCGACTCGGCAGTAGAGGCGGCAGACGTATCTCGGGCAGGTTCCATCCCGAGGACCGTAGCATCCGCCCTGAGTAGGTGGCGCCTCGGTCGGATGGACGGGTTCCCTGACAGACGGCCGGAGCGCGCAAAAGCCCAGACCCGCTCATCTGGGGGTGCAGCTATCCCCCAGTACCGGAGAAATTGATGACGTATCCGGTCTCTGGCGGCACCTCCGCGAAGAAGAAATACACCCGGCCGATATACGTGACATCCACTGCCCGCGGAGTAAACGTCAGCTCCAGACGGCATTGGCTGCCAATCTCCAATCGTGCACCACAGGTATTGCTGCTGATGCCCCACACGGCATTCCCGCCGCCCCCATCAACATCTACACTTTGAAAGGTGAGGGGTGCGTTACCGGTGTTCGTGATCGTGCTGACATAGCGGCTGGTCTGTCCAACGGCAATCCGTCCGAGGAACACGGCATCGTTGTTGGCAGGCGACGTGGTCGCCGAGTAGGTGGAGCTCGTCACGGTAATGGATGCGCGGCCGCTCACGCCTGCCGCAGCCGCGGTCGCCTCGGTAACTCCCGGAGCTACCCCAGCGACAACCCCGGACTCGTTCACCGTGGCAACACCAGGATTAGCAGACGACCATGAAACACCGGAGTTGATGGGCCAGGTGGAGCCGTCTGTGTACACGCCGCTCACAATAAGCTTGCGCAGCGTCCCGACCGCCACAACGGAGTCGGAGGGCCCCACTTTGAGTGACTGCAATTGCGATGCATTGACATTGACATCAAGGCTTCCGGTGACGCTGCCCGAAGTCGCCGTGATGGTGGTGCCACCCACTTTCAAGGTCGAAAGCAACCCCGCATTATCGATTGTCGCTACCGCCGGATTGGATGACGACCAGGAAACACCGGGGCTTAGCGGTGCAACAGAGCCATCAGAATAGGTTCCTGATGCAAGCAGCGCCTGGCTGACCCCTGCAGGCGCCGAATTCACTAATGGGGTAATGGCAATGGCGCGCAACTGCGCCGCAGTCACGACAACTGATGCCCGCCCCCCCAACCCGCTGA
>DGIT01000068.1:0-2701 GCA_002386465.1 Burkholderiales bacterium UBA4615
ATCGAACCCTGGGACCCGATGGCCATCATCTACACCTCGGGGACCACCGGCCCCTCCAAGGGCGTGCTGGCGTCTTACCTGCATATCTTCTGCAATGCCGGCCCCGAGACCTGGCCCTTCGTTACGGGCGAAGACCGGTTCATGGTCAACATGCCGCTCTTTCACATTGGCGGCATGGGCGTGCTGTGGGTCATGTTCGTGCGGGGCGGCTCGGTGTCGTTCATCGAGCGCTTCGACACGGCCAGCTTCCTGGATACGGTGCGCGCCACCGACACCACGGCGGTGTTTCTGCTGGGCGTGATGGCGAGTTTTCTCGACAAGCTGCCGGCACGCCCCGATGACGCCGACTCGCCGCTGCGCCTGGCCTTCATGGTGCCGCTCGCTGGCGACATCCCGGCGTTTTCACGGCGCTTTGGTTGCGACATCTACACCATCTTCAACATGACCGAGATCTCCACCCCGATCATCTCGGAGCCGAACCCGACCGTGCGCGGCACCTGTGGCCGGCAGCGCTCGGGCGTGGACGTGCGTCTGGTCGACGACCACGATTGCGAAGTGCCGGTGGGCACGGTGGGCGAGATGATTCTGCGCACCGACCGGCCCTGGGGCATGAACAGCGGGTATTACCGCAATCCGCAGGCCACCGCCGCGGCCTGGCGCAATGGCTGGTTTCATACCGGCGACTCGTTCCGCAAGGATGGCGACGGCTACTACTACTTCGTCGACCGCAAGAAGGACGCCATTCGCCGTCGTGGCGAGAACATCTCGTCCTTTGAAGTGGAAGCCGATGTGCAGGCGCATCCGGATGTGCGCGAAGTGGCGGCCATCGGCGTGCCCAACGCGCTGAGCGAAGAAGATGTGATGGTGGTGGTGGCCCCGATGGAGGGGCGCAGCATCGACCCCGCAGCCCTGCTCGATTTTCTGCGCGCGCGCATGGCGCACTTCATGGTGCCGCGCTATGTGCGCGTGCTGCCGGAGCTGCCCAAGACGCCCAGCAGCAAAGTCATGAAACACGAGCTGCGTCAGCAAGGCGTGACCGCCGACACCTGGGACCGCGAGCAGGCGGGCATTCAGGTCAAGGCCGATCGATTTTCAAGGACCTCTTCATGAATGCCTCCGAACGCGACGCCGCCTTGCAGCAGGCGTCGGTCCCCACCTTGCTGATGTGCCTGGCGCAGATTACGGGCGACGACACCTGGCTCAAAGAGCCTTTCCTGCCCAAGCGCGATATCTCGATCTTTGCCGAGCCCACGGGCGGCTTGTCGCCGCAGGCGCAGCAGGCTGTGCGCGAAGCGATCGCATGCGTGCTGGATGAACTGCACAGCGGGCAGCGCACTCTGCCGCCCCTGCCTGATGAAGCGCAGCTGGTCGAGATGATGAGCGTGTGCTTAGGCGAGCGCGTGCCGACTGAGTACGCGCCCCTGGCCATGGAGGAAATGGGCTATCGGGACCGTCGTGTCGACTGGCACACGCCGCCTGCGCCTGATCGCCTCAAGGACTTCAAGGCGCTGGTGATCGGTGCCGGATTCACCGGGTTGTGCGCGGCCTTTCGCCTGAAGGAAATGGGCTTTGCCTTTGAGGTGGTGGAGAAAAACGCTGAGGTGGGCGGTACCTGGTGGGAGAACACCTATCCCGAGTCGGGCGTGGATACGCCCAACCATTTCTATTCGTACTCCTACGCACCCAACACCACCTGGACCAGCAACTACTCCAAGCGCGACGAAATGCTGGCCTACCAGCGCAAGGTGACGCAGGATCAGGGGCTGCGCGAGCACATCGAATTCGAGACCGAAGTGGTGCAGATGCGCTGGCTTGAGGACGCGCAGCAGTGGGAAGTGCAGACCCGCAAGTCTGATGGCAGCACCCGCACGCGCCGCGCCGCGGTGGTCATTTCGTGCGTAGGCGCACTCAACCGGCCCAAGCTCACAGCCATCAAGGGGATCGACTCATTCAAGGGCCCCTGGTGGCATTCGGCGCGCTGGCGCCACGATGTCTCGCTGCAAGGCAAGCGCGTGGCCGTGATCGGCACCGGCGCAAGCGCCATGCAGTTTATGCGCACGGTGGCCAGCCAGGCCGAGCAGGTCAGCATTTTTCAGCGTTCACCGCAGTGGGCCCGACCGCCGCAGGACTACCACGGCACGGTCAGCCCCGAGTCGCGCTGGTTGCTGGAGAACGTGCCCTACTACTACGCGTGGTATCGCTTCGGTCTGATGTGGCGCTTCGGTGATGGTTTGCTGCCCACCGTACGGTTCGACCCGAACTGGCCGCATCCCGAGCGGGCGATGAACTACCGCAACGACAGCCAGCGGCGCCAGCTCACCGAGTACCTCATGAGCCAGATCGGTGACCGCCCGGATCTGGTCGCAAAATGCCTGCCTGACTACCCGCCTTACGGTAAGCGCATCCTGATCGACAACGGCTGGTATCAGACGCTCAAGCGTCCGAATGTGTCGCTGGTCACCGAGGCGGTGGATCGCGTCGAGGGCAGCGAGATCGTTGACGCCAGCGGCGCGCGTCATGCAGTGGACGTGATCCTGATGGCCACGGGCTTCGAGCCGGGCAAGCTGCTTGAGTCGATGCATGTGACGGGTCGCGACGGTCGTCAGTTGAGCCAGCAATGGGCCAACGACGATCCGCGGGCGCATCTGGGCATCACCGTGCCGGGCTTTCCCAACCTGTTCGTCATGACCGGCCCCAATAC
>DGIT01000068.1:2785-10527 GCA_002386465.1 Burkholderiales bacterium UBA4615
ACGCTCATGCGCGACATGCTCGAGCAGGGCATCGCTGAAGTGGAAGTCAAGCAGCCGGTGCACGATGCGTATAACGCGCGGGTCGATGCCGAGCACGCACAACTGGTGTGGAGCCACGGCGGCATGCGCAACTGGTACCGCAACGCGCAGGGCAGGGTGTTTGCCGTGATGCCCTGGCGCATGGTCGATTACTGGAGCATGACCCGCACGCCCGATCTGTCCGAGTTCGAGACGCGCGGGGCCGCCCAGCCCGCTTGAGTCGGCGGGTAGGGCGCACCGCCCTGGGTCGTGCCTTCCAGGCGGCGAGCGCGCAAGACGGTGCGCGGTGTGCAGTGTGCTCTCGCGATGACGGGGGAACCGTGACCTGTGACCCGCGAGCCGTGAGCCGTGCCCCGTGAACGTACGCTGTCTCAGGGTTCGATGAGAATCTTGCGCTGACGCAGGTCCTCTATTTCGTCGGCAGAAAACCCCAGCGTATCCAGAGACTGTGCGCCCGCTGCACCCAGCGTGGGCCAGTCGGCGCGCGGATCACCCACTGCAGGCTCGCTCGCCCCCGGAATGCGCGGCAGCGGAAAGTCACCCACCGGCGCCCAGTGGGTGACGGGCGCGGCACGCACCGCCTGCACATGCGGGTCCTGCGACCACTGCGACAGATTGAGCACCGGGTTGGCGAGCCCGCCGGCCTCATTGATGCGCTTGACCCAGGTGGCCGTGTCACGTGTCAGAAAGGTCTGCGACACCGCTTCAATCAGCGGCGCGAGGTGGCGTGCGCGCTCCACGAAGTTTGCATAGCGCGGATCGGCGCGCAGGTCGGGGCGTTCCAGTGCTGTGCACAGCGCGGTGAACTGATCCTCGTTGCTCAGCGCAATGGCGACCCAGGCATCGCTTGACCGATAGACCCCTGCCGGGGCGTTGAAGACCTGCGGCTCGCCACCCTCCAGACCCATCTCCACCACCCGCTGGCTCATCAGTGCAGCGGCGGCCTGCATCAGGGAAATATCGAGCTTTTGTCCGGGCCCTCCGCGCAGGCGCGCATAGAGTGCTGCTGACACCGCCTGAAATGCGTACAGACCGGTGGTCATGTCGACCACCAGAAAGCCGACACGGCTGGGGCGACCTTCCACATCACGGTTGAGCGCCATCATCCCCGAGAAGGCCTGAATGACGGTGTCGGTGGCCGGACGCTCCGAGTACGGACCATCCTGGCCGTAGCCGCTGATCGAGGCATAAATCAGGCCGGGGCGTTTGGCGGCGAGCTCGGTGTAGTCCAGACCCAGTCGTGCGGCCACGCCGGGTCGAAAGCCCTCGAGCACCACATCGCACTGGCTGGCTGCGCGTTGCACGGCTTGCGTGGCGCCCGGTTGCTTGAGGTCGATCACCAGGCTGCGCTTGCCGCGATTGCAGCTGATCGACAGCGGCGACTGATCGCCAAAACGCGAGCCGATGCCACGGCTCCAGTCGCCCTGCGGCGGTTCGAGCTTGATGACCGTGGCGCCATGCTGGGCGAGCAACATGGCGCAGTAGGGGCCGGCGAGCCCTTGGCTGGCATCGAAGACACGCAGGCCGCTGAAGGCCAGAATGGGCGCGGGTGATGACGGGGTCGGGGTGGTAGCGATGACGGTCTCCTTGTAAGACGTTCAGGCGGCATGCGAAACATGCGATGCATTGAACGTGCTGAAATACGGCTTGCCCCGATCGTGCACGAGGCGCTGCGCCCGATGCAAGGCGCAACGGGGCACAAACAGAAGGCCGCTCCAACGCAGGCGGCCTGCCATCACTGCGCCGCGCTCGCATCGCGGACCACCGGAGACTTTGTCATGAGCCAGCGCGACGCGCCCACCACCGCCATCTGCACCTCGGATGAAACCACTATCCATGTGCGCGGTGCGAACCTTGTCGATGACCTGATCGGTCAGGTGAGCTTCACCGAGATGATCCTGTTTCAGCTCACCGGCCAGCGCCCGTCGCGCATGCAGGTGGCATTGCTCGATGCGGTGCTGGTCACGCTGATGGAGCATGGCCTCACGCCCAGCGCCATCGTTACCCGGCTGATCTACGACTCGGCACCCGAGGCGCTGCAATCGGCCGTGGCCGCAGGTCTGTTGGGCGTGGGCAGCACCTTCGTGGGTACCATGGAAGGCTGCAGTGCACTCATCGAAGAGATGCTCGCCGCACCCGAAGGCGTGCCCGCGCGTGCTGCGAAGATCGCCGAGCAGCATCGCGCGCAGCGCAAGCCGCTGCCGGGTTTCGGTCACCCGATCCATCGCCCCGACGACCCGCGCACGCCACGCCTGTTCGAGGTGGCGGCACGCGAGGGCGTGGCAGGCCGACATATCGCGGCGCTCAAGGCGCTGTCCGTTGAGGTGGATCGGGTCTGGGGCCGGCACATGACCATCAATGCCACCGGCGCCATCGCTGCGGTCCTGGGCGAGATCGGCATGCCGCAACCGGTGATGCGCGGCATTGCGGTCATCAGCCGCGCGGGCGGCCTGGTGGGCCACATCCTGGAGGAACGCGAGCAGCCTTCAGCGCGCTGGATCTGGCAGACCGTGGAGCATGGCATGCCGTATACCGGGGGTAAGGGCGGCTCATAAGCCGTTTGGCCTAAGAGGACAGGCGCGGGCCCCGCAGGGTCATACACAGCATGGCGCACGCAATCGTGACTCGCCCAGGCTCAGGCGACCCTTTGCGCGGCACGCCCTTGCCGTGCAGCGCTATATCCGCAAGACTGCAGGGCTGTACGGACGCAGACTTTATTGAATTGAAGGAAATGTGATGTCGCTCGATCTCGCCAATCATTTGATGACAAGCTTTGGTCTGACGATCGGGATTAAAGGGCTGTGTATGGACGATCAGGGCTATTGCTGCCTGCAGATCGACGCTCTGGACGTGCATCTTCAGTACGACCCGGCGCAGGACAGCCTGATCCTCTTTGTACGCCTCGGCCCGCTCGATGAAGAGTCGCTGGCCGAAGGGTGCGTCTGGATGATGAAGTCCAACCTGTTCTGGGCGGGTACGAATGGCGCAACCCTCGCCCTGCAGCCTGACTCGAACCAGGTGTTTCTGCAGACACGGACCTCGGTTCGAGACATGGATACCGCCAGGTTTGAGCGCTGGATGTCTGACTTTGTGGGGTCCGCTGACCGCTGGGTTGCGAACCTGGCTCAGATCAACGCGGGAGCAACCGTGGCGGCGCCCCAACCAGGCGCAATGCCCGGTGCCGGCGCCTTGTTCGTCTGACATCGGACGCCCACAGGAAGGCCACCATGTCGATTGATATCCAACAGTTCCGCGATCTGTCCGACGCGAACCGCGTCCTGATCGATTCGCACCAACAGACCGTACAGACGAAGGGCAGCTGGACGCTGGGCAAAGTTGTCACCTGGGTCAAGGACCTCGCCGCAGGAGCGGACACGCCGCGAGCCCAAGCCAACCAGGAGGCGCGCGCAGCCCTGTTCGACGCCTTGAATCGTTCGGAAGGGCAATCCGCCTCACAAAGGGCGATGTCGCAGGTGCTCGGTGCGACGTGGGCGACGGCGACGCATTCCCTGAGCGGGCGGGACGTGCAGCAGGTGCTCGACACGGCCCGGCAAATTCGCATGGACACGATGGCGCAGAACCAGGTCGCAGCAGCCCGATACGGTAATGCGAACGCGAGCCCTGCCAACATGGTGGCGGCGGCCGTCAGCGAGGCCTTCGGCGAGCGGCACGATACCAGTATCCGTCTGCAGGGGACCGAGCTCGGAAATCGCCTTGAGGCGGCGCGCCATGCCCAGGGCTACCCATCGAGTTCCTCGCACGACAAACAGGTGTTCGAGCGTTTCATGGGCTTGGTCACCAAGGACCCCGGTTTTGCCCGTGAATCTCTACCCGCAAAAACCTTGCAAGACCTGGCCGATCGGGCGATCACGCAGCATTACGGCCAGGTGCAAGCGAATTTTGATCAGGAATACCCGGGACTCGCCCGATTTTCCGAGGGCAGCGCGATGTCGCTGGGGTTTCGAAGCCCCTCCCTGCTGAATCGACTTGAGGGTGCGATCAATGAAAATCGGACCGGCCTGTTGGAAGAAGAAGTGCAACCGGCGCTTAGGGCCATCGAACTGTTGAAGGCGTCTTCTTCAAAGCTGGGTGAGATCAGTTTTGATCATGCCAAAGCGGTTCAGTCCCTTTCGCAGATCCAGACTTTGTCCGCTGAAGTCACGGCCGTTCGCGACGTACTCGACCAGCTTGCCGACGCTGCCATCGATGCCGAGGGCGGATTCGTTGACCAGCCTCCGGATGCACTCCTGCTACTGGACTGTCTGGCCGATGACCTCCAGGCGATGAGCGATCGTCTTCAGAGCAAGCGCGAGATGCTCGAGCAGCTCATCGATAAGCATCCCTTTTCAGAAAAAAATGTGGCCTACACGCGGCGAATGCTCGCCGAAACGGCCCTTTCTGCTGCCTCCACGCATCTGTTGAACCAAAGCCTAGCCCTGGAAGAACAGCGAGACGCCCACCTGGTTGGATCGCCGCGTTACCAGGAGCTGAGTACTGCACTTGGGACCTTGTACGATAAGACAACGCGCATCCAGAACATGCTCAATCAGCACATACAAGCGGCTGAGCATGCGTACCAGAACGCCCAAAGCACTGCGGTCATCCCCAAAGAGCACATTGCCGAATCGCCGTTGTTTCGCTCTGAAAAAAGTGAGCGGGCGTTTGTCAATCAGCTGCTTGCTGCGGAGGGTCTGGACAAGATCGATAAGCACGGCTTTGAGGAAGCCCGTGATGTCGTGCTGAATACTCGTCAGGACTGGTCGACCATTGAGCGCACCCTCGTTACCCAACATCAGCGCACCACACAGACCGCCTCCAGCACGATCGCCTCGGCGATCAATCTGCACGGCTCCTACACGCAACATCAACTCAATGGTCAAGATCTGCAGGGTGTGAGTGCCCATACCCAAACACAGGCCGCTCCCGCCATCCCCAAGAACCTGCAGCATTCCACGCTGGTGGTTGATGGCCAGACCCGAGTGGACATGATTCGCCACGGGATCATTGCCAATGCTCAGCAGGCTGAATCTGTGATCAGTACGGCCATCTGGTCTGACCCTGCGTTACGCGAGCAGATCCTCGGCAAGTTCGACAATGATGCGGTGCCGACGATTGACTATGCGTTCAGCAATGTGAATCTGGAGTCACCGTGGGCTAAGCCGATCGGTAAATTTCTGGGCGATCGACGCGGTATGCAGGATGACCATATCGCCGCTTTTAAAGCCCTGGCCAATGCGCCGCAGCCCGTCGGCATTCCGTTCCTCGATCGAAACGGCGAGCAACGTACCGTTCAGGTCAATCTGCGCGTCTCGGTGCTTGCCATCCCGGTCAACAATGCCGTCGGCACGCTGGGCACGCTCGGTCGCGTTTGGAGCCATGTCGAGCAAACCAACCGAGAGGGTTTACAAAGTCTGGTCGGCGACCTGGGCGATCCGAGTCGTGGGGTAGAAGGCTCGGCTCGGGGGACGCCTGTCGGCGGGATGCTTGGCGATATCACCCGGGAGATGGACCGCTTAATCCGTGACCTTCCGTCGTTGCCAAACTCCCCGGCCAATCATGAAAAGCTGGCTCAACTGACAGCACTGCGCGGCAACCTGCAGGAGGCGGTCGATATCGTTCGAGATGTCTATTGCTCCGGCAACTATCAGACCAACGATGGCAACCGCTACAAATTCGCTTTGGCGATCATGTTTGCCAACAACTTGGCCAAACAGGCGCATAGCGTCATGGGGCTTGGCGAGACAGGGAATGGTTTTGGGTCCTCACAGGGGTGCATGAGCAATAAGGACCGGGGTGGCAACGCCGATGGGCTGCTCAAGTCGCTCAACCTGAGCGCAGACAATGCCTTCAAGCTGTTGCGCTACAACACTCAGCTCAGTCCGAATGAGATGGTCGCCATGCTCGACGCCTTGCCCCCGCGAGAGGCCAAGGACCTGCTCATCATGGGTCTGGTGTATTCCGGGCAGCTTGAGGCTCAGCAACTGCAGACCCTGGTAATGGGCTCAAAAAACGCTGGCGACCTGATGCAGGCCATCAAGGATGACCCAGAGGCCTATCCGCTGCTCAAGGGCCTGTCTTCCTATGCGAAGGCGTGAGCGCCGTTCCTCCCACGCTGGCAATGAAACCCTCGCCGCCGGGCCCGGCGGCTCAGCGAGGCCGGTCGCCCTCGAGCGTGATCCGGTGCATCACGCGCCGATAGCCATGATAGTCATTGATCGGGTTGTGCATCGCACAGCGGTTGTCCCACAGCGCGATGGAGTGCACTTGCCACACGAAGCGGCAGGTGAATTCAGGTTTGACCTGATGTTCATAGAGCATGCGCAGCAGCGGCTCGGATTCGGCCGCGGTCCAGCCTTCGAACCGGTCGGTATGCGCGATGTTCACGAACAGTGACTTGCGCCCGGTCTCGGGGTGGGTGCGCACCACCGGATGCACCGCTTCGTAGGCCTTCTTCGCTTCGTCCTTGCCGTCGGTGCGGATACGGTCTTCGCGGGTCTTGGAGACATCAGCCTTGCTTGAGGTGCTCACGCCCTTGAGCGGATCGAGCACGGCGCGCAGGCCCGGTGACAGCGTCTCGTAGGCCATATACATGTTGGCAAAGAGCGTGTCGCCACCGAATGGCGGAATCTCGCGTGCCAATAGCATCGAGGCCATCGGCGGGCGCTCGAGGTAAGTGGTGTCGGAGTGCCAGATGCCGCCGAAATTCACCCGTTCGTGTTCGAGCTTTTTCACCTCGATGATCTGAGGATGCTCCGGCATGCCTTTGACGAAGGGATATTCGATCGGGACGCCCAGGCTGCGGGCAAAGGTCATGTACTGGTCGGCATTGAGCGGCTGATCGCGAAAGAACAGCACCAGATGCTCGTTCCAGGCCCGGCGGATCTCGGCCGATTGTTCGGCGCTCGGGGGCTGGCGCAGATCGATGCCCTGTACTTCAGCGCCCAGTGCGCCCGCCACGCGGCGCACGGTAATGGTTCGGTATTCAGTCAATTCGATGATCCTGCAGGCCGTTGCAGCCTGAGCAGTATAGGGGAGCGGGTGTTTCGATGAAGCTGACTGAAGGTCTGACAGCGGGATCAGACGGGGCCTCGTCATGTGGTGCAGCGGACGATGATGGGTAGTTGACCTGGCAAGAGTGGGGTACACTGCGCGCGCTCACGCATCAAGTAATCTGTTTTCCAGGTATCACGTCAGTGCGGTCAAGGTCTCGAAATGGGACAGATGACCGTTCCGGTTCAGATCCACGGTCATATTCCTTGAGCTAGGGCGTTCCGCGTCCGGACGCTTGTCCGGCGTTTTATCTGTCACCAAGGAAAGTGTCACGATGGCTACCCAAACCGGTATCGTCAAATGGTTCAACGAAACAAAGGGCTTTGGCTTCATCAAGCCTGACAGCGGCGGCGAAGACCTCTTCGCTCACTTCAGCCAGATCGAAGCCAAGGGTTTCCGCACCCTGGCCGAGAACCAGCGCGTCGAATTCGAAGTCACCCAGGGCCAGAAAGGTCCTCAGGCCAGCCGTATCAAGCCGATCTGAGCGGGTGATGTTGCCAACGGGGCCGGCTAGCGTCGCCCCCGTCTGAAGGTGGTGCAGCTCCGGCCGCTTCAGGTATGCAGCACGCAGTAAAAAAGAAGGCCGCCTCAGGGCGGCCTTCTCATTTGATGCGCGCAGGTGTCTGCGCATCGGTATGCGGCCTGGTCCGATT
>DGIT01000062.1 GCA_002386465.1 Burkholderiales bacterium UBA4615
TTGAACACAAAATGCTGGTTGCAGCCGGTGTTTGCATGGTCCGTCGCCCGGCAGTGTCGACAAAACACGCATCGCGCACTGGGTGACGTGCAGACTCAAGAAACTCTTGCAGTGCCAGCGCATCGCCGGGAGCCACCGGAAGGTCGGCGGGCAGCGCAGCAGAATCGAATGCAAAGCCCATGCAGTGGTCTCCCTGATGGTTCAAGCCTCTATCCTATACGCTCGATCATCCGCACTCTCAGGGGTCAGCGCATGCGTGCCAACGCTTCAATTGAGTCACTCTCTACCGCCCGAGCACAAGACGCCGCCCTGCGTGAACGCGCCCGGCGCGTGATTCCAGGCGGCATGTTCGGCCACATGAATGTGGCCTCCTTGCCGGCCAACTATCCGCAGTTTTTCGAAGCGGCAGAGGGGTGTCGACTGCGCGATGCCGATGGCCGCCACTTCATCGATTTCATGTGCGCGTACGGCCCGATGATCGTGGGCTATCGCAATCCGCAGGTCGACGAAGCAGCGTTGCGTCAGGTCAGCCTGGGCGATCTGATGACCGGGCCGAGCGCACGCATGGTGGAACTGGCCGAACGCCTGGTGGCACTGCTGCCGCATGCCGACTGGGCGCTGTTCCAGAAGAACGGCACCGATGCGACCACCCTGTGCGTCACGATCGCACGGGCCGCCACCGGGCGGCGCAAGGTGCTGGTGGCGCGCAATGCGTATCATGGGGCAGCCCCCTGGTGCACGCCGTATCCGTCGGGCGTCACGGCGGAAGACCGCACCCATCTCGTCTATTTCGACTACAACGATCTGCACAGCCTGCAGCAGGCGTTCGAGTCTGTACGGGGCGATGTGGCGGCTGTGATCGTCTCGGCCTTCAAGCACGATTTCGGCCGTGACCAGCAGTTGCCGAGTGCCGAGTTTGCGCAAGGCGTGCGTCAGTTGTGTGATGCGCATCAGGCGGCGCTGGTGCTGGATGATGTGCGTGCCGGGTTTCGTCTGGACTTGCGAGGCAGCTGGGAGCCTCTGGGTGTACGCCCCGATTTGTCGGCCTGGAGCAAGGCGATTGCCAACGGCTATCCGCTCGCTTTCGTATCCGGCAACGACGCCTACCGCGAGGCGGCCACGCAGGTCTATGCCACGGGCTCGTTCTGGTGTGGCAGCGTCGCCATGGCGGCTGCGATGGCCACTCTGGATGTGCTCGCGCAGCATGATGCAGTCGCGCACATGCAGCGCATGGGTGAGCGTTTGCGTGCGGGTCTGCAGTCACAGGCACAGCGCCATGGTGTGGGCATCCGCCAGAGCGGGCCTGCGCAGATGCCTCAGGTGCTCTTCGATGACGACCCGTCATTTGAACGCGGCATGCTCTTCACTCAGGTGGCGCTTGAGCACGGGGTGTATCTGCACCCGCGTCACAACATGTTCCTGTCGCTCGCGCACACGCCAGCCGACATCGATGAAGCCCTGCAAGCGACTGATCTTGCGCTGGGCGCCGTGGCCGCACGGTTCGGAGCTGGCGCTGCAACGGCCGGCGCTTAAACTCGAACTCGACGCGCACCCCCCAGAACCTCAGGAGACGCCATGACCTTGCCCACCGGATCATTTCCCGGCTTTGACTTGTCGCTGCGTGAGCCGGGTATCGCCTGGTTCGAGTTCAATACACCCGAGCGCCTCAACGGCATGACCGCATCGCTCAAGCGCGATCTGATCGAGTGCGTGACGCAGGCGCAGATGGACGACGCAGTGCGCGTGCTGGTCTTCACGGGCCGTGGCAAGGCTTTTTGCGCGGGCGATGACCTCAAGGCCTATCGGGATGGGGCGCTTGCGGGACAGCCGCTGACTGCGCCCATCCACCCGGGGCATCACAACGCAGCGGGGACCTACAACGGCTTGCGCGCCATCTCGCAGGCTCTGAACACGGCCGTGCGCAACCTCGACAAGCTCACCATTGCGGCCATCAATGGAGTGGCCATCCAGACCGGGTTGTCGCTGGCACTGTCGTGTGACTTTCGCATTGCGGCCGATTCGGCGCGCCTGGGCAGCGCGACGTTGCGCTTCGGTCTGCTGCCCGACGAAGGGGGGCAGTACCTGCTGGTGCAGTTATTGGGCTTATCGCGGGCGCTGGACTTCGTGATGCGCAAACGCATTGTCGAGGCCAGCGAGGCCAAAGAAATCGGACTGGTGCATGAAGTGGTGCCGGCCGCTCAGCTCGAGGCCACGGCCATGGACTGGGCGACTGAATTTGCGACCGGACCGCAGGTAGCCATGCGCATGCTCAAGCGCTCGATGTACAACGCGGCCGAGCAGAGCTGGGCCCATGCGCTGGAGGACATTGCCGCACGCACGGCCATCACGGATCACCATCCCGATACCAAGGAAGGGGTGGCCGCATTTCGTGAAAAACGTACCCCGCACTTCAATGCCTGGCTCGAGCCGAAGCGCGATTAGTCCTGCGTGTGCTGCGTAACGGACTGCGGCATGGAGGCGCTGCGCAGATAGGCCAGCACGCCGTCTGCTGCCATGGCTCCGCTTGCCAGGCAGGCCGTGAGCAGGTACCCCCCGGTAGGTGCTTCCCAATCAAGCATTTCACCCGCGCAAAACACTCCCGGGCGGGCACGCAGCATCAGGTGTTCATCCATCGCGTCCAGCCGCACGCCGCCCGCCGTGCTGATGGCTTCGGCGATCGGCCGCGCTGCCACCACCTGTATCGGCCAGGCCTTGAGTGCTCGCGCCACCGCTTGCGGGTCGGTGGCCACAAGCGTGCTCAATGTTTCGGTGTTCCAAACCTCGCGCACCAGCGCCGCCTTCACGCCCTCCAGGCTGATCGTGCGACGCAGATGCTCAGAGAGTGAGTGTCGCCGGCGCGTGCGGCTCAGTGCGTCGACGAGCTGCTGCACGGTGCGTCCTGCCAGCAGGTCCAGGTGCAAGGTGGCGGCACCGTCGCGCATGATTGCATCGCGCACGCGCCCAGAGACCGCGTAGACCAGGCTGCCTTCAATACCGGTGCGCGTGACGACGCATTCGCCTTGGCGATCAAAGGCTGCACCCTGTCCGTCGTCAAAGCGCAGACCGACCGACTTGAGTGGGGCGCCTTCGAAGCGCTGCGCGAAGTGCGCGCTCCAGCCGATTGTTCCCCGTCCCTGAACCTCGCCCACGTCAAACCCGCAGTTGGCAGGCGCGAGTGGAGTCACGCCGATGTCGTGACCAACCAGCCACGGCACCCACGCACCATCGCTGCCAAGCTGCGGCCAGCTTGCCCCGCCCAGTGCCAGCAGGACTGCATCGGCCTGCACCAGCACATCACCGGAGGGCGCGTGCAGTCGCACGGTGGTGGGCGCATCGCCCGCATGCCATCCCTGCCAGTGATGACGCATGTGCAGACGCAGCCCCAGACTGCGCATCTGATGCAGCCAGGCGCGCAACAGCGGCGCGGCTTTCAGGTCCAGAGGGAAGACCCGACCCGAGGTGC
>DGIT01000107.1 GCA_002386465.1 Burkholderiales bacterium UBA4615
GCTGGCCAGTGATCTCGCGCGTGCTGGCACAGCGCGCACCCGCCAGCGGGGAAAGCGGCGTTGCGTTCATTGCGCAGGTGCAATCCCGACTGCAGGCCCGCGTGGTGCGCGTCGAGTCGCTTGCGCCCGGCATCGTCGAGGTGATCGTTCACGCACCGGCGGCGGCGGCACGCTTCGAACCCGGCCAGTTCTATCGTCTGCAAAACTTTGAGTCCCTGGCGCCTCGCGTCGCAGGCCCGGACGGCACCGTCACCCGCCTGGCCATGGAAGGGCTGGCGCTCACCGGAGCCTGGGTCGACCGGCAGGCGGGGCTGGTCTCGACCATCGTGCTCGAAATGGGCGGCTCATCCAACCTGTGTCGGCAGCTTCAGCCGGGCGAACCCGTAGTCCTGATGGGCCCGACCGGTACGCCCACCGAAATCCCCAGCCATGAGACCGTCGTACTGGCTGGCGGCGGGCTGGGCAATGCCGTGCTGTTTTCCATCGGTGCGGCACTGCGGGCTGCCGGATCGCGGGTGCTCTACTTCGCGGGCTACAAGCGCATCCAGGATCGATACAAGGTGGCTGAGATCGAGGCGGCCGCTGATGTGGTGGTCTGGTGCTGCGATGAAGCGCCAGGCTTCAAACCCGGGCGCGCGCAGGACAGGGCATTCCAGGGCAACATCGTGCAGGCCATGCTGGCCTGGGCGCAGGGGGAACCGATGCACACCGGCTCGGGTGCACCCGACCAGGGGCCACGCGGGATCGGACTGAATGAAGCCGACCGCCTGATTGCGATTGGCTCCGACCGCATGATGGCGGCAGTGGCCCACGCACGTCGCACGTCCCTGGGCGCGCACCTCAAGCCTGGCCACCGGGGCATCGGGTCCATCAACTCGCCGATGCAATGCATGCTCAAGGGGCTTTGCGGCCAGTGTCTGCAACCCCAGACCGATCCGGCCACGGGTCACACCCGGCTGGTGTTTTCCTGCGCACAGCAGGATCAGCCGCTCGAGGCGGTCGACTTTGCCGCCCTGGATCAGCGGCTAAGACAAAACAGCCTGCAGGAAAAGCTGACCGCCCGCTGGCTGGCCCAGCTGACCCGCGACCGCCCGACGGCAGGCTGACCTCTCCCGGCGGTCACGCGCTGGGATTTGGTGCATTGCGGCAACCGCCTGCATCAAGGGATAATCAGCCTCTTACCGTATCGGAGCATCGCCCGTGCTGTACCAACTTCGCGAAGCACAACGAGCCGTCCTGACGCCCCTGTCCAGTTGGGCTGAAGCGATGAGTCAGGTGTACAGCAACCCGTACAGCCCGGCGGCATACATTCCGTTTGCGCCCCGTTTTGCGGCCGGTTTTGAGCTGCTGCATCGCCTGGGCAAGGAGTACGAAAAGCCTCCCTGGGGCCTGGAGACCACCACCATCGATGGTGAAGAAGTCACGGTTGTCGAGCGTATCGAGTTGAGCAAGCCGTTTTGCCGGTTGATCAAATTCGAGCGACTCCTGCCCACACGCCTGAAGCGCCGCAAGCCCGACCCCACCGTTCTGCTCTTTGCGCCCCTCTCGGGCCACCACGCGACCCTGCTGCGCGACACGGTGCGGGCTTTGCTGCCGAACCACGAGGTCTATGTCACCGACTGGCTGGATGCACGCACGGTTCCCCTGGCCCATGGGCCCTTCCATCTGCATGACTACGTGGCCTACGCGATGGAGTTCATCCGCCACCTCGGGCCGCAGGTCCATCTGATCTCGGTCTGTCAGCCCACCGTCCCTGTGCTCGCCGCGGTCTCGCTGCTGTCCACGCTCAAGGACCCGAAGCTGCCTCGGACCATGACCATGATGGGCGGCCCGATCGACACCCGCCGCAGCCCGACCGAGGTCAACAACCTCGCCACCGACAAGCCCTTCTCCTGGTTTGAACGGACCGTCATCTATCGCGTTCCGGGCAAGTACGCAGGCGCCGGACGGCTGGTGTATCCGGGCTTTCTGCAGCACGCGGGCTTCGTGGCCATGAACCCCGACCGTCATGCCGAATCGCACTGGGACTTTTACATGCAGCTGGTACGCGGCGACGATGAAGACGCTGAGAGCCATCGCAAGTTCTATGACGAATACAACGCCGTGCTCGACATGCCGGCCGAGTATTACCTCGACACGATTCGCACGGTCTTCCAGGAACATCAGCTGCCGGCTGGCCGCTGGGTGATCCCCGTGAACGGGCGCGACATGCTGGTCACGCCGGCCGATATTCGGAAGGTGGCGCTGCTGTGCATCGAAGGTGAACTCGACGACATCTCGGGGATCGGACAAACCAGTGCAGCACTTGACCTGTGCAGCGGTTTACCGACCGAGCGCAAGCACTACATGGTCGCAGAGGGTGCCGGTCACTACGGTATTTTCAGTGGCCGACGCTGGCGCGAATCGATCTGCCCGCGCATCGGCGCCTTCATCCGAGAGCACGCCTGAGCGGGCGGGCCGCCCGCCTGCAGGTTCAAGACGGCCCGACGGCGCAGCGCCCATACCGCGGACCCTCATGCATACGGATGCGCACCGCGCGGCTATCGATGCACTGGAGCTGCTACTGCCGCAGACACAGTGCACGCAATGCGGATATGCCGGCTGTCGCCCCTATGCAGAAGCGATCGTGACGCAGGCCGCGCCGATCAATCGTTGCCCGCCCGGCGGGGCGGCAGGCATCGCTGTGCTGTCCGCTCACACCGGGCAGCCGATCGTGCCACTGGACCCTGAGGCCGGGACCGAGCGGCCGCGTCGCGTGGCGCAGATCGTTGCCGAGCTGTGCATCGGATGCACGAAATGCATCGAAGCCTGCCCGGTGGATGCGATCGCAGGAGCGCCCAAGCGGCTGCACGCCGTGATCGTGGAGGCGTGCACCGGGTGTGACCTGTGTCTGCCGCCCTGCCCGGTCGACTGCATCACCATGGTGATACCACCCCCGGGGCAGGAGGGCTGGAGTCGTGCCGATGCGAACGCTGCCCGAGCCCGTTACCAGCGCCGCACACAACGCATCGAACGGCAGCAGCTCGCGCAGGCGCATCGCCTTGCCGACAAGGCACAGCATCATCTGGATGAACTCGACGCCACTACAGACGGCGCGGACGATGGGCTCGTCCAAGGCTCAGCGCAGGCCGCTGCCCAGGCTGAAGCAGCGCGCAAGCGTGCGGTGATCGAAGCCGCGGTCGCGCGCGCACGTGCACGGCTGGCGGGGCGATGAGCGCGACGCGCATCATGAAGCCCGCGCATCGCGCCGAACTCTTCGCGCGTTTCAAAGCGGCCAATCCGAAGCCGGTCACGGAACTCGAGTACAGCACGCCTTTCGAGCTCCTTGCAGCCGTCCTGCTGTCAGCACAAGCCACCGACCGCAGCGTCAATGCCGCCACCCGCAAACTCTTTCCGGTCGCCCGCACCCCGCAGACTCTTCTGGCGCTGGGCGTTGAAGGACTCGAACCTTATCTGCGCACCATCGGACTGTACCGTTCCAAGACCAAACACCTGATTCAAACCTGCGGGTTGCTGATCGAGCGCCACGGTGGCGAAGTTCCCCGCAATCGCGAAGCGCTCGAGGCTCTTCCCGGGGTGGGCCGCAAGACCGCCAATGTGATTTTGAACACCGCATTCGGCGAACCCGCGATGGCGGTCGACACGCATATTTTCAGAGTGGCCAATCGCCTGCGACTGGCGCCCGGCAAAACCGTTCGGCAGGTGGAAGACGGACTGATGCGAGCCGTCCCTCCGGACTATCTGGTCGATGCACATCACTGGCTGATCCTGCACGGGCGCTATGTCTGCAAGGCGCGTACGCCGGAATGCTGGCGTTGCCCGGTTGCCGACCTGTGTCCGTTCAAACCCAAGACCCCGCCACCCGCCACAGGAGCGCGCCGTGTTCAACCCGGGCCGTGATGACGTCAGGCGTTTTTTTTGCGAGGCCTGGCGCTTGCGGGATGGTTCAGCTGCGGTGACGCCACTGCAGTCGATCGCCCTGCAATGGATGCACAAGCACCCCGAATACCACGCGCTGCTCGAACAACCCGAGGCTGCGCGCGAAGCTGAGTTCACACCTGAGTCGGGTCGGGAAAACCCGTTCCTGCACCTGAGCCTGCACCTGTCCCTGGTGGAGCAGTTGCAGATCGATCAGCCCCCCGGGATTCGAGATGCCTGGCAGGCACTGATGCGCACCACGCTCGACGAGCATGAAGCCGCTCATCGAGCGATGCAGGCGCTGGCCGAAACGCTCTGGGAGGCGCAACGCACCGGTTCGCCTCCATCAAACGAACGGTATTTGGAACGTCTGAGACGCGCGGGCGGATAAGCCGCCTTCGGTGGGCGCGCACTGACGAGCTCCGCACCCGCAGGCAGGGCATGGCATGGCACCTTGCCTCTGCTAACCTCGCGAGTTGCGCACGGATTATTCGGGACTGCACACAATGCTCGGTCGACTCATGCCCCGCGAGGGCCGCTTTTTCGATCTGTTCAACCAGCACGCCGATCGCATCGTCGAGGGCGCCCAGCATCTGGTGAACCTGATGGAGCACTACGACGACCCGGCATTACGCGAGCAGGAGCTGAAGTCGATTGATGAAATCGAGACCGCCGCCGACCGGATCACTCATGAAACGATGGCGCTGCTGCACAAGACATTCATCACGCCGCTCGACCGCGAGGACATCCACAAGCTGATCTCGACCATGGACGACATCCTGGATCTGACACAGGATGTGGCCGAGTCGGTCATGCTGTATGACATCCAGCATGTGACCCATGAGGCGATTCAGCTCGCGTCGCTGTCGCAGATGTGTTGCGAGCGGGTGCGAGCAGCCGTGGGATTGCTCCCCAACATGGACCATGCCGAGGTCATCCTGAAACTGTGCGTCGAAATCGACCAGTTGGAGTCTGACGCCGACCGGGTCATGCGCTCGGCCATGTCGAAGCTGTTTCGCAATGAATCCGATGTGCGGCAGGTGATCAAGCTCAAGGCGATTTACGAGTTGCTGGAGTCGCTCACCGACCGCTGCGAAGACGTGGCGAACCTCATCGAGAGCATCGTCCTCGAAAATGCCTGACGCATGGTCTGACGCAGCCTTACTGTCCTTTGCCCTGATCGCATGAACACCCTCAACTTCAGCCTGAGCCTGCTGGTCTTTCTGGTGCTGCTCGCGTTGGCGTTCGACTTCATGAATGGCTTCCACGACGCGGCGAATTCCATTGCCACCGTGGTCTCCACCGGCGTGCTCAAACCCTATCAGGCAGTGGCCTGGGCCGCCTTTTTCAATGTGCTGGCCATCGCGCTCTTTGAGCTCAAGGTGGCGGCCACTGTGGGCAAGGGCATCGTCGACCCGCGGGTGATTGATCATCAGGTGATCTTCGGCGCGCTGGTCGGCGCGCTGGCCTGGAACATCATCACCTGGCGATTCGGCATCCCTTCGAGCTCGTCGCACGCACTGATCGGCGGCATGATTGGCGCCACCCTGGCCAAGGCGGGCGTCAGCGCACTGATCGGATCTGGCATCCTGAAAGTGGCGATCTTCATCGTGCTCTCGCCACTGCTGGGCTTTGCACTGGGGGCTTTGCTGATGCTGGGGGTCGCCTGGGTCTGTCGCGACGCTGCGCCAAGGCGTATCGACCGATGGTTTCGCCGGCTTCAATTGGTTTCTTCAGCGCTCTACAGCCTGGGGCACGGCAGTAACGATGCGCAAAAGACCATGGGGATCATCTGGCTGCTGCTGATTTCAGCGGGCGCCACCACCACCGATCACTTGCCGATGTGGGTGGTGATCTCCTGTTATCTGGCGCTCGGATTCGGCACCCTGTTCGGAGGCTGGCGCATCGTGAAAACCATGGGCCAGAAAATCACCAAACTGCGCCCGGTGGGTGGCTTTTGCGCCGAGACCGGCGGTGCCATGACCTTGTTCATCGCCTCTAGCGCGGGCATTCCCGTGTCGACCACCCACACCATTACTGGCGCGATCGTGGGCGTCGGTTCGGCACAGAAATTTTCCGCAGTCCGCTGGGGTCTGGCAGGCAACATCGTCTGGGCCTGGGTGTTCACGATTCCAGCCGCAGCGCTGATGGCTGCTCTGGCCTGGGCAGTTGGCCGGCTGATACTGTGAACGAGCAACTCTGGCTTGAACTGCCACCGGTATCCGAGCGCGCGCCGCGTCGGTTGATGGTGTTTCTGCATGGCGCGGGTTCATCGCCTGAAGCCTTCGCACCCATCGCACTGGCCTGGCAACTGCGCTTTCCGGGTGCTGTAGCCATTCTCATGCAGGGACTGCGACGCTTCGGTGAAGTGGCAGACTGGTTCGATCCACGCGACGCCGATGGCCAGGCGGCTGATCGTGCACGCAGCGCGAGCGATGCCATGGCACAGCGCATCGTGTCCGTGCAACAGGACGTGGGCATTGATGCGCATCGCACCATCCTGATCGGCCATGCCCAGGGCGCGACACTGGCCCTGGACATGGTGCGTGCCCATCCAGGACTGGCTTCGATCGTTGTGGCCTATGCGGGTCGTCTCGCACGCCCGATTCGCGAGGCTGAAGCTGTCGCCGGCACCATTCATCTGATCCACGGCGAATTCGACAGCGTGGTGCCCGCCGTTCACGGGTCACAGGCTTACTGTGGACTAAGCGCGATCGGGACCGATGTGAGCCTGGACATCGTCGAGGACGAAGCCCATTCGATCGGGCAAGGCCTGGTGAATCTGGGCACCACCCGGGTCATGCAGACCTTGTTTCGAGGCCGGCAGCGCGGCCGTCCAACGCCGCTGCTGCACTGAACGGTCATGGTCGGTCACTTCATGTCGACGCAGGCCTGCACTTAGGCAGACATGCCGCCCGCGCTCAGGCGGGCAGGCACGCTTCCTTACAGATCCTTGAAGGCCTGCGCGGCGCACTGCAGCGTGAAGTCGATTTCAGCGTCGCCATGCACGGACGAGAAGAAGAAGGCCTCAACCGGCGAGGGCGGCAGGTAGACGCCGGCCTCGAGCATGCGGTGATAAAAACGCTTGAAGCGCTCGACATCCTGCGTCATGACCTCGGCAAAACTGCGCGGCGGGGTCGCCATCATGTAGATGCCACCCATGGTCCCCTGCTGCTGCGCACTGAAGGTCACACCGGCACTGCGTGCAGCGGCTTTCAGTCCATCGATCAGCCGTGTCAACCGAGCCCCGACCGCTTCGTAAAAGCCGGGGACCGAGACCAGTTCCAGCGTGGCCAGGCCGGCCGCCATGGCGATCGGATTGCCGGACAGTGTGCCTGCCTGATAGACCGGGCCAAGCGGCGCCATCATGTCCATGACTTTGGCAGGGCCGCCAATCGCCCCCACCGGCATACCACCGCCGATCACCTTGCCGAAAGCGGTGAGATCAGGCGTGACGCCGCTGACCTGCTGCATGCCGCCCAGTGCCACGCGAAATCCGGTCATGACTTCATCGAAAATCAGCAGCGCGCCGTCGGCGCTGCAGAGCTTGCGCAAGCCTTCCAGGAAGCCGGGTTGCGGCAGGATCAGATTCATGTTGCCGGCCGCAGGCTCGACCATCACGCAGGCGATCTCACCCGGGTGTGCCTTGAAGAGTGCTTCGACACTGCCCAGATCATTGAACTGCGCGATCAGGGTATGACGGGCGAGATCTTCGGGCACACCTGCCGAACTCGGTTGACCGAACGCGAGCGCACCGCTGCCCGCCTTGACCAGCAGACTGTCGGCTGTACCGTGATAACAGCCCTCGAATTTCAGGATCTTGGTGCGCCCCGTAGCGCCGCGCGCCAGACGCAATGCGGACATGGCCGCCTCGGTGCCTGAACTGGTGAAACGTACTTTCTGGACGTGCGAAAAAAGCTGGCAGATCCGTTCGGCCAACTCGGTTTCCATCACATTGGGTGCGCCGTAAGACAGACCCCGGCCAGCGGCTTCACGTACGCGCTCAAGCACCAGCGGGTGGGTATGGCCAACAATCATCGGCCCCCACGAACCGAGGTAGTCGACATAGCGACGCCCTTCGACGTCCCACATGTAGGCGCCCTCGGCACGCGCGATGAAGCGCGGCGTGCCGCCGACAGCTCGAAACGCGCGCACAGCCGAATTAACGCCACCGACCAGCACATGCTGCGCGCGATCGAACTCTCCCTGATTGGTCATGCCCATGCTGATGCTCTCCCTGATGCGGCGGCGCTTCGATGGCGCGCGCCTGCTGTGGTGTGTGTGATGCGCAGCTTACTTCGCAAACAGGCGCGAAGGATCGGCAAATGCCTTGAATTCGAGTGCGTTGCCCGAGGGGTCCAGAAAAAACATCGTGGCTTGCTCGCCCACTTCACCCTTGAACCGGATATGCGGTTCGATCACAAAAGCAGTGCCTGCAGCACGCAGCGTGTCGGCCATCTTCTGCCAGTCGGCCATGCCCAGCACCACGCCAAAATGGCGTACTGGAACGTTGTCGCCGTCGACTGCGCTGGTATGCCGATGACCGGCCTCGCCCGGCGCCAGATGGGCTACGATCTGATGGCCGTACAGATTGAAATCGATCCACTCGGGTGAGCTGCGTCCTTCGGGGCAGCCCAGCAGTCCGCCATAGAACGCGCGCGCGGCCTGCAGATCGTGCACCGGAAAGGCAAGGTGAAAGGGTTGAGCAACGGCGTAGGCAGACATGAAGCGCTCCTGCTGAATGCGAGCGACCCGTTCACACAGGCCGAAACCGCCAGTGTAGCGAATGCTGCGCGCACCAATCGCGCCGCCTTCGCACAGCCTTACTCTGCAGCGAGCGCCACCGCGCAGTATTTCAGCTCGGGGATGCGGCCTTGCGGATCCAGTGCCGGATTGGTGAGCAGATTGGCCGCCGCTTCCGCATAGGCAAAGGGGACAAAGACCGTGCGGTCGGGCATGCCGTCGTCGCGACGCGCCCGCAGCACGATCTGTCCGCGCCTTGAACGAATGGCCAGCATGCCGCCCGGCTCAAGGCCCAGCGCCGACAGCTCGCGACCGTTCAGGCTCGCCGTCGCCTCGGGCTCCGTGGCATGCAACACGGCCGCCCGTCGTGTCATCGTGCCGGTGTGCCAGTGCTCGAGTTGTCGGCCCGTGATGAGCACGAACGGAAAGCTTGCGTCGGGTGTTTCATCGGCGGTGCGCAAGGTGACCGGCACCAGCGTTGCCCGCCCGTTCGCCGTGGGGAAGTGATCTGTGAAGACGACCGATTCCCCGGGTGCATCGGGTTGTTCGCAAGGATAGGTGACTGCGCCTTCGCGCTCCAGGCGCTCCCAGCTCATGCCCTGAATGGACGGCATGAGACTGCGCATCTCCTCGAACACTTCGGAGGGGTGCGCATAGCTCCAGGGCAACCCGAGCCTGCAGGCCAGATCGACAATGATCGACAGGTCCTGGCGCGCCTGTCCAGGCGGCTCGAGCGCCGCCCGACCCAACTGCACCAGTCGGTCGGTGTTGGTAAAGGTGCCGGTCTTCTCCGGGAACGCCGAGGCCGGAAGCACCACATCCGCCAACCAGGCAGTCTCGGTCGGAAAAATGTCCTGCACGACCAGCGTATCGAGTCGGGCCAGCGCCTCGCGCGCATGGTTCAGATCCGGGTCAGACATGGCCGGGTTCTCACCCATCACGTACAGGCCTCGAATGGTGCCAGCGAGTGCTGCATGCATGATCTCGACCACCGTCAGACCGGGTGTACGATCGACCGGCATGCCCCAGACCGCCTCGGCCCGCAGCGCAGACTGCGGATCATCGACCCGGTGATAGTCGGGCAGCATCATGGGAATGAGGCCGGCATCGGAGGCGCCCTGCACGTTGTTCTGACCACGCAGCGGATGCAGACCCGTGCCGGGTCGACCAATCTGCCCCGTGATCAGCGACAGCGCAATCAGACAGCGTGCGTTGTCAGTGCCATGCACATGCTGGGAGACGCCCATCCCCCAGAGGATGATCGATGCACGCGCGGTCGCGAAACGGCGTGCCACGGTTCGCAGGGTCTGCGCGTCAATTCCGCAGACCGGTGCCATCGCTTCGGGAGTGGCATGGCGCACCGACTCGGCAAGCGCTGCGTAGTCCTGGGTGCGGGTGTCCACGAAGTGCCGGTCAACCAGACCTTCTTCGATGATGACGTGCAACATCGCCTGCAGCATGGCCACGTCGGTGTCTGCACGGAACTGCAGCACATGGTCGGCCAGACGGGCCAGATCGGTGCGTCGCGGATCGGCCATCACCAGCGAGGCCCCGGCTTTGACTGCATTCTTGATCCAGGTGGCAGCCACCGGATGATTGACCGAGGGGTTGGCACCGATCACGAAGATCAGTTCGGCCTGCATGACGTCGGCCACCGGATTGGACACCGCACCGGACCCGATCCCTTCCAGCAAGGCAGCCACGGACGAGGCATGGCACAAGCGCGTGCAATGGTCGACATTGTTGGTGCCAAACCCGGTGCGCACCAGCTTTTGAAAGAGGTACGCCTCTTCGTTGCTGCCCTTGGCTGATCCGAATCCGGCCAGCGCCTGCGGGCCGATGGTGTCGCGAATGCGGGCGAGTCCGCCGGCCGCACGCTCCAGTGCCTCTTCCCAGGTGGCCTCACGGAACACTGCACTCCAGTCCGCTGGCAGCTGGCCGAATGCGGCCTCCTTGGGGACGCCTTCGCGCCTAATCCAGGGCACGGTCAGCCGTTGCGGACTGCTGGCGTAATCGAAGCCGAAGCGACCCTTCACGCACAGTCGGCCATGGTTGGCCGGGCCATCGCGCCCCTCGACCCAGGCCACCCGGTTGTCGCGCACCTGCACCTGAACCTGACAGCCCACCCCGCAAAATGGGCACAGCGTGTCCACCTTGCGCTCAACCGTAAGTGGGTCGACCACCTGGCCCGCTCGCGGCCCACTGGATTCGCGCGGCATCAGGGCGCCGGTGGGGCAGGCCTGCACGCATTCACCGCAGGCCACGCAACTCGACGCGCCCATGGGATCACCCTGATCAAACACGACCGCCGCATGCTCACCGCGCCAGGCCATGCCGATCACATCGTTGACCTGTTCCTCGCGACAGGCGCGCGCGCACCGCCCACACTGAATGCAGGCATCCAGGTTGACCGCCATCGCCGGGTGAGAGAGGTCTCGGACCACCTGCTCGCACGGCGCAAATCGCGCGGGTTCGAGCTGCAGGGCTTGCGCCCAGTGCAAGAGCTCGGAGTCGGCACGCTGAACCTGCGCCGGTACATCGGCCATGAGCAGCTCGAGCACCATGCGCTGCGAGGCACGGGCACGCGGGCTCTCGGTCTGCACGCGCATACCGGGCGCGGGTGCGCGACAGCACGACGGAGCCAGCACGCGCTCGCCATCGATTTCGACCACGCATGCACGGCAATTGCCGTCGGCCCGCAAGCCTTCCTTGAAGCACAGATGCGGGATCTCGACACCATGGCGGGTCGCGCATTGCAATAGCGACTCACCCGGCGCGGCCTGCAGGGTCCGACCGTCGAGCGTGAACTCAATCGCCTCGGCACTCATCGCGTCACCTCATGGGGGAAAAAGCGCAACACTGATTCGATCGGATTGGAGGCGGCCTGCCCCAGACCGCAGATCGAGGCATCACGCATCACCTGGGAGAGCTCAGCCAGAAGCGGCTGATCCCACTGCGGCGCGGCGATCAGGTCATGGGCTTTGGCCGTACCCACCCGGCAGGGCGTGCACTGTCCGCAGGACTCATGGCGGAAAAAGCGCAGCAGATTGCGGGCCGCGTCGCGCGCCTGATCGTGCTGCGAGAACACCACTACCGCACACGAGCCCACGAATGCACCGTGCGCGGCCAGCGTATCGAAGTCGAGCGCCTCATCGGCCAGCGAGGCCGGCAAGATGCCGCCTGACGCGCCTCCCGGCAAAAAGCCGTACAGCACATGGCCATCCGCCATGCCGCCACAGTGCTCATCGATCAGTTCGCGCAGGCTGATGCCGGCAGGCGCAAGTTTGACGCCAGGCTCACGCACGCGACCCGACACCGAGAACGAGCGCAGACCACTGCGGCCACGGCGGCCCTGCGATGCATAGGACTGCGGGCCCTGCTCAAGGACCGAGGTCACCCAATAGAGCGTCTCCGGATTGTTGACCAATGTCGGATGCCCGAAGAGTCCGACCTGCGCGACATAGGGCGGGCGCAAGCGCGGCAATCCGCGTTTGCCTTCGATGGATTCGATCATCGCCGACTCTTCGCCGCAGACATACGAGCCAGCCCCGCGACGCAGATGAAGTGTCGGCGGCGCGGTGCCGTCAGGCGATCGCCAGACCTGCGCGAGCCACTCGGTCAGTTCAGCCATCAGCGGCTCGAGCATCTGACGCACCGAGGCGTATTCATCGCGCAAATACAGGTAGCAGGCCTGCGCCCCCACGGTCCAGGCGCCAATCAGCATGCCCTCCAGAATGCGGTGCGGCGCGGTCTCGAACCAATGCCGATCCTTGAAGGTTCCGGGCTCTCCCTCGTCCGCATTGATCGCCATCAGGCGCGGGCCAGGCTGCGCTGCGACGGTGCGCCATTTGCGCGCGGTTGGAAACCCGGCACCGCCAAGACCCCGCAGACCGGCCGCCTCGATCGAGCCCAGCACCGATTCCCGATCCAGTTCACCGCGCAGGCAGCGCAGCAGTTGTGCGTATGCGCCGCCCGCGACGGCCTGCAGCACGGTCGGCGCAGGCAACGCAGGGGCCTGGGTCTGCGCTTGTTCCACGGCTGCCAGCACGTCTTCGGTCGTGGCGTACTCGAGGGGTCGCTGTCCCACGACTACGGCAGGCGCCTGCGCGCAACGACCGATACAGGGCACGCGCTGCACCCGCACCCCAGCTGTAGCGGCGCGCTCGAGGGCGTCGGCCAGTGCTTCGGACCCGTGCATCGCGCAGGAGATCGAATCGCACACACGCACGGTCAATGCGGGCGGTGGCGTGGCGCCCTCAGCCATCACATCGAAGTGATGGTAGAAGGTCGCCACCTCGAAGACCTCGGCCTGCGACAGTTTCATGTGATGCGCCAGCGCGGCAATCATGGCGGCCGAAAGATGCCCCTCGGCGTCCTGGATCCGGTGCAGCGCCTCGATCAGCAGGTCGCGTGAAAGCGCCATGTCGGCCGTCAGTGCGGCCACCCGCTCAAGCGCCGCACCATCGAGTGCACGGCCCTTGGGACGCCCGACCGGACGCCGAAAATGCAGAGTCTGTTCCATGTCGGGACTGTATCGTCTGACGCTGCGTCAGCGCTACAAGCCGCAGGAATTTGCGCGGGCATCAAAGCCAGTCGGATACAAGGCCCTCCGGGCGGCGCGTACGGCTGGGCAGGCTAAGATCGCGGCTGCGCACAGCGCCCCTTGCCCGTTATGGAGACTCCCGATGTCGAAACGCCCCACCGTTGGCCGCTCACTGACCGCCATGGATCCTGAGCACGATGCAAACCGTCCTGATCTGCACATGAGCCCTGCGCCACGCGCCGGTCTTGACGCACACGCAGACCGCAGCATCTGGGCTGCGCGCAGACGACTGACCCTGGCTGCACCCGCGATGGCGCTTCTGGGCACAAGCGCGGCCCGCGCCCAGAGTGCTTGGCCCAGCAAGCCGATCCGCATGATCGTGGGCTACACGCCCGGCGGCTACACCG
>DGIT01000035.1 GCA_002386465.1 Burkholderiales bacterium UBA4615
GACTCCATGCGCCCCTTGGTGACCACATGGCAAGGCGGGCTGGTCTGTACAGGTGTGGTGGTGTGCGAAGCCCTGGGTCTGCATGTCATTCGCAGGATTGTGAGCATCGATGTCTGACCTCGAGCTTCTTTCCGTGCTGGCCTGCTGCGGGCTGGCTGCCATGCTTGCGTGGGCCGCCTTGCGGCATTGGCTAAAGCAGCTGCCGGTCACTGATCGTCGATATCGCAGCCAAGCCCCGGCGTTGTGGCGATTCGGTGGGCCGCTGATGCGATGGCTATCGCGCGTGGTGGCGTCGGTGCTCCCGCGCGGTGTCGGTTTGCGCCTTGGTCAGCAGTTGCAGCGTGCGGGTCTGGATGCCGCGCTCACAGGGGCTGATTTCGTTGCCGGTCGGCTGATGGTGGCGGCGGGGTTGGCGTGTGCTGCGGCCACACTTGCGGCAGGCGTGGGCAAGATGGGTTGGGCATCGCAAAGCGCTGCAAGCGGCAATGTGGATTCAACCAACGATTGGGTGTGGCTCGCCATGGCCTGCGGCGCCTTACTGGGATGGCTGTTACCCCTATCCTGGCTGCGCGAGCAACGCGCTGCGCGTGTGAAGTCGGTGGGCCGCGCGCTGCCCTTTTATCTGGATGTGATCACGCTGTCTGTGGAGTCAGGCGCCAATCTGACGGGGGCCTTGCAGTACGCCGTAGCCAAGGGGCCGATGGGCCCGCTGCGCGAGGAGATGGAGCGTGTGCTCACAGAAGTGCGTGCAGGCCGCACACGCGCCGAGGCGCTGCGGGCCATGGCGCATCGACTGGATCTGCCCGCAGTCTCCAACTGGGTCGCAGCCTTGGTGGGCGCTGAAAAGCAGGGCAGCAGTCTTGGGCCGATCTTGCGAGCCCAGGCCGAGCAGCGCCGTCAGGAGCGCTTTCAGCTGGCCGAAAAGCTCGCCATGAAAGCGCCCGTGAAGATGCTCTTTCCACTCTTGATTTTCATCTTTCCATGCACGTTCGTGCTGCTGCTGTTTCCGGTGGCGGTGCGGCTTCTCCAGGAGGGGGTCCTGAAATGAATCCGGTCTGGGTTCCGGTGGTCCGTGCCCGCACGCCCTGGGCGCGCTTCAAGGGTTTGTTGGGCGATCGCGCGTTGCCAAGCGGCTGCGGTTTGTTGTTCGAACGTTGTCGGGCGGTGCATACGCTGGGCATGCGTCGTGCCATCGACGTGGTGTTTCTGGGGCCTGAGGGACGGGTGCTGGAAATGCATCGCGGCTTGGGCGCCGGGCGTATTGCCTATTGCCGCAAGGCGCGCGGGGTGCTTGAACTGGCTGCGGGCGATGCCTGGCGTTTGGGTCTGTGGACGGGCTGCCAGGTCCTGCTCATCGATCGCGAGGCTCAGCGATGAACCTGCGTCAGCGTTATTGGATGGCAGGCAGCCTGCTGGTGGTGATTGCGATGGGCGTGCAGCGGGCAAGGGCCGACGAGGTTTCGCCGCAGTTCGACGGGGGACGCCTCACAGGCCAGCCTGCGGTACGCGCCGAGGCTGTCCCGGCGTCGAATGGCCAGCCTGCGCCGAGACATGCTGCAGACTGGCTCAGGTTGGGCAACCAGCTTCAGCGCGAAGGGCGTGACGATGAAGCGATGCAGGCGTATCTGCAGGCGACGCGGAGTGGTTTGGGTCGATTCGATGCAGGGCATCCCGAGGCAGGGCGACATGATACGCAATCCTCCGCCGCGCATCGATCCACTTGGATTAGGTCTGAAGCGCATCGATCCGACTTGAATCGATCTGAGTCGAATCGGTCTGAGTCGAATCGGTCCGAAGCGAATCGATCGATAACAAATCGGCCCGATGCGAACCTACCCGTAGCAAATCGGGCTCAGCCCCCCGCGCCCGAAACCGGCATCTCGGATGATGATCAGAGACTCGCCCGCGCCAAGGCCTGGCTCAATGTTGCCCTGCTCTACGTAGCCCACGCCAGCCGCGCGATCGATGAAGTCGATGCGCTGCGAGCAGGGCTTCCGGGTGTGACACGCGCTCACCCTTTCACAGGGCATCGACACGACGCAGCGCGACAGGTGGGCGCTCAACGGCATCGCGCGTACCGGGCGGCTGAGGATGCGTTCGGGATGCAGATACCGACCCAGCCCGGCCAGTCCCGCCCACAAGAATCTGCGCAGACCGCGGAGCCGTTCGAGCCCTACACGGTTGATCGTTGGATCGCCTTGCCACGGCGTGCGTCCTCCAAGACCTCTGCAACGTCCAAGGGCATGACTGCTCGGTCTGCAGTCATTGAGCCACTGACTGAATCACCTTTGCCTGCTGCGCCGCAGGTGGAGCGCTTGCAGGGCCTGCCCCCAGGAGGCGGGAGGTGAGGCTGCAACGTGGTGTCTCCATGATCGAGACGCTCATTGCCTTGCCGATCCTGTTGATCGTGGGGCTGGGCGCGTTGCAGTTTGCGTTGATCTTGCAGGCGCGCCATGCGTTGAACTTTGCGCTCATAGAAGCCGCTCGATCGGGCAGCGTTGAGCATGCCGACCCCACTGCCATTCGCACAGGCCTGGCGCGCGGCCTGTTGCCGTGGCTATACGGGGCGCAGGGGCCCGCCGAGTATTTGGAAAATCTCATGCGTACAGAGGTGCACCTGCTGGAAGCTGAGGTGCAGGGCTGGGTCATGTTGTCGCAGCAGTCGCCCACGCCCGAGTCCTTCGACGATTGGAGCGAACCGGCCCGCAACGCAAACGGCGAACTGCTCGAAGGCGTACGCGAAATTCCTCACG
>DGIT01000019.1:0-5822 GCA_002386465.1 Burkholderiales bacterium UBA4615
CCAAACACGTAGCGGTGCGCGCCAATCAGGGCATGGGCAATCGCCACGCGGCACAGCCCTGGCACTGAGAGTTCAGAGGCATCGAATGCAGGATCGCGCTGACGCATCCAGCGCTGCAGCGCTTGCCGCGCACCATCGGGATCATTGGCCGCCAGTGCCAGTTGAATCTCGGTAAAGGCGTGACTGAATTGCCTGAAACCAAGCGTGAAATACAACACCGCGACATGCAGTGCCAGTACCAGCACCGGGTGGATCGCTGCCAGGACCCACTGCGCCAGCACCACGGCCAGCACCGCACTGCCGACGGCTACGGCCCAGCCCAGAGCACCATGCCGCAGGCGGCCCGCGTCAGTGGCATGCGCGAGCCAGTCTGCAAAGTTGGCGGCCGCCTGATGCACCGCATTGCCACCTGGTAGCGGACGGACCTGTTCAAGCAGTAGCGCGAGGATGAGAGCAACGAAACCCATCGTCAGATTATGCCGCGCGAACGCGCCTGCAGCGCTGCCCCGAAGAGATCAGACCGCCAGGAAACGGTAGAGATTGCGCAACATTGCAGCGGTGACGCCCCAGATGAAGTGCTCGCGGCCATCTTCACGACACCACGGCATCGCAAAAAAACTTCTTTCAGCCCCATCGTCCCAGCGATACACGCGCCGCTGGTGATTCACCGGGTCCATCAGAAACGCAAGGGGTACCTCGAAGGACTCGGCCACTTCATTGTCATCCAGCGTGAGCTGATGATCAGGTTCCACCAGCCCCACCACAGGCGTGACTGAAAACCCGCTGCCAGTGAGGTACTGCGGCATCTGGCCAAGAATTTCCACGTGAACCCGGGACAGACCGATTTCCTCTTCGGTTTCGCGCAGCGCGGTAGCCACGGCCGAGGCATCGGTGGGCTCGGTGCGCCCACCCGGAAAGGCCACCTGGCCCGCATGCGAGCTCAGGTGCGCGGTGCGTTCGGTCAGCAGCACCGACACGCCTGCAGCGCGCATCACCAGCGGCACCAGCACTGCCGCCGCGCGAGGCGGATCAGTCCCCAGGCGCCAGCGGTCATCAATGAGTTCAGGCGTCCAGACCGGCGGGCGATGGAACCGTTCGCGCAGGGCGAGCGGATGCAAGCGCTCGGCGGGCACCGGCGACAGAGGCGGTGCCGATCGATCGATCGGCACCCCTTTCGGGTCGGAAATAAGGCGGCGCGGCGTAGACACCGCGCGGGTCACTGACCGGAGGCCGGTGCCGTAGCCGCCGACGGTGCACGACCGGGCAGCTTTTCTTTGATACGCGCCGACTTGCCGGAACGCTCACGCAGGTAATAGAGCTTGGCGCGGCGCACATCGCCACGGCGCTTGACCTCGATCGAGGCAATCAGGGGCGAGTAGAGCTGGAAGGTCCGCTCCACGCCTTCGCCTGAAGAAATCTTGCGCACGATGAACGAGGAATTCAGGCCGCGATTGCGCTTGGCAATGACCACGCCTTCGTAGGCCTGCACACGCTTGCGTGTACCTTCGACCACGTTCACGTTGACCACCACGGTGTCGCCCGGGGCGAAGGCAGGAATGGTGCGCCCGAGGCGAGCCATTTCTTCCTGTTCGAGTTGCTTGATGATGTCCATGCTGACTCACATGCCATCGTGCGCCGGATTGTTGAAGGACGACTGCAGCGGGCGACCTGCAAGAACAGGCCGGCCCCTGCATGAGGCGCTGGCTTTAGTACAGCAAGCGCATGCCCGGGCAGAGGATGACGTTTCGACGGATGGGTTCGGCTAAGACTGAAACCCAAGCGGCAAGCCCTCGATTCTAGCCCAGATTTCGAAGAAATGCCTCGTCCTGTGGCGACAGCCGGCCATCGCGCCGCGCGGCCTCAATCAGATCCGGGCGCCTGGTCGCCGTGGCCTGCAGTGAGGCCTCACGACGCCAGCGCGCGATCCGGGCATGGTGCCCGGACATCAGCACTTCGGGCACTGCTTCGCCCCGAAACACCTCAGGGCGCGTGTAGTGCGGGCCCTCAAGCAAACCGTCGCTGAAGGAGTCGTGCTGCGCAGACTCGGCATCGGTCATGACACCCGGCAGCAGGCGCACCACGGCATCCATGAGGGCCAGCGCCGGCAATTCCCCGCCCGAGACCACGAAATCCCCGACCGAAATCTCCTCATCGACTTCGGCGTCGAGCAGCCGCTGATCGATCGCCTCGTAGCGACCGCACAGCAACACCATGGCGGGCAGTTGCGCAAGCGACTGCACCCGGGCTTGCGTCAGCGGCGCACCTTTGGGCGACAGATGAATCACCCGTGCACGCGGCTGATCGGCGGCCGCACGCGCCGCATGCAGGGCCTGCAGACACGCTGCCAGCGGCTCGGCCAGCATCACCATGCCCGGGCCACCACCAAACGGGCGGTCATCAACACGCCTATAGCCGTCGGTGACCTGATCGCGCGGATTCCAGCAGCGAAGCCGCCAGATCCCACGCTCGCGCGCACGACCCACCACACCAAAGCCCGCGGCATGCTCGATCATTTCGGGAAACAGGCTGACGACTTCGAAATCCACGCGCGGCGCCTGCGCTACCAGTCGGCCTGCCAGTCGACAACGATGCGGCCGGCCTCGGGCTCGGCCTCGAGCACATAGGCTTCAACGAAGGGAATCAGCACGCCCGCGTCGGTCTGAAGAATGGGATGGGCGCCGTGATCGTCCACCGAGACGACCTGCCCTAAGGCATGGCCCTCACGGTTCTGTACAGCGCAGCCAATGAGGTCAACCCAGTACACCTCGCCGGCCTTCAGGGGCGGAAAATCGCAGCGACGCACGCTCACTTCGGCACCCTTGAGCGCCAGCGCTGCGTCGCGATCTGCACAGTCGGCAGGCTTGGCGACCACACCAGCACTATGCCGGCGCGCACGCTCAAGGATCAAAGTACGGTCGAGGGGCGCATGAGCAGGTGAACCTGCTCGGGTCAGATGCCAGGATGGCGCACGTGTGAGTGCCGTATCGGTCGCCCCTGCAAAGGGCTCGACCTTCACCCACCCATTGACGCCCCACGCATCGATGATGCGCCCCAATGCAATGAGGCGCTGCGGATCAGGGGCGTTCACCACCACCTGCAGCAAGCCCGCACTCAGGCGGCTGCGGTGGCCTTTTGCTGCTCGGCGAACTGACGCACCAGTCGCGCCACGGTGGGGCTGACCTGCGCGCCATGGCTGCGCCAATACTCGACCCGCTCGAGCGACAAGCGCAGACCCTGCTCGCTTTGCGATGCGATGGGGTTGTAGAACCCCAGACGCTCGATGAAGCGGCCGTCGCGGCGATTGCGGCTGTCGGTAGCCACGATATTGAAGAAGGGACGCGCCTTGGCGCCGCCCCGGGACAGACGAAGAACGACCATTGGTGAGCCTTTCGAAGAACCCACGATCATAGCGTGAATCACTACTGCCGGTCAAACGGCAGCACAGGCGACACCAATCGCTGCGATCAGCGTTTGCCCCCAAACGGATCGACCGGTGTTCGTGCACCTGAACCCGGGGTGGAGGCGGGGTTGATCACCAGACTGTTCGCCGGAAGGTTCAACAAAGGCGCGCCGCCTGCGCTCGCAGTGTCCCCTGCGCGTCCGCCCGGTCCCGTCCCACGCTGGATCGTACGGGGAGCCCCCTTGCTGGAGGCATCGTCCTGGCGACCCCCACGGTCCGATTCGCTTGGTCGCACCTGGCCCGTCGTACCGCCAGCCTGGTCGCCCTGCACCGTACGACTCTTACTTGGCTTTTCTGCCTTGTCGGTCTTTTCAGGCTTGTCAGGTTTACCTGAATCGGGTTTGTCCGAGCGGCCCGACTCCGGTTTGTCAGTCTTTCCAGGCTTATCGCGGTTCGCGTCGTTACGAGCCTGATCATTGCGGCCGCCATCATTTTTTCCGGGTGCAGGCTTGTCGCCGCGCGCTGGCTTGTCTCCCGCCGAAGGCTTAACCCCTTCCGTTGGTTTGCCCCCCGCCGCGCCAGTCGGTGCCGGGAAGCTCTTGTCAGTGCCGGTGCCTCGATTGACTAAACGCACCCGGCCATCCGGCCCGACGAACTTGGTGTCGCCCGACCTGGAGTCATGGGTCACGCGCGTACCGTCTGCATAGGACACACTGCCGTCCGGATGAATCTTGCCGGGATTGCCCGCGGGGTCGGCGCCACGCACGATCGTGCCATCGGGATACTGGATATTGCCGTCTGCGTTGCGTGAAGGTACGCCTCTGGCATCAGCACCGGAGTCCAGACGCACCGTGCCATCGGGCCGCTCGATCTTGATATCACCCGATCCGGCGTCATGGACCACGCGGGTCCCGTCTGAATAGCGGATCGAACCATCAGCCTGCACTTCGCCTGACTGACCTCTCGGATCAACCGCCCTGACCTGGCGGCCATCGGAATAGACGAAGGTATCGCCGCGCCGCTGCGGCACTTCAGCATGCGCAACCTGAGCCGCCCATGCCAGGGCAGCACACATCAGCACACGCATCCCACCCTCAACCACCGTCATTGCACGCATCGCGCATTCCTTCCGTTGACTCGTGCTCGGGCAAGGCAGCGCGTCCCCAGACGCGCCCCCGAGCATCGATGTCCGGGAAGGTTAAAACATCGCCTCGTCCAGCGCCAGCGTGCCGGCTGCGCCCTCCACGATCGACGCCTGCAAGGCCACCGCCCTGGGCAACACATGGTCGGCATAAAAACGGGCCGTGCCGATCTTGGCTTTCAGGAATGCAGCGTCGTCGGAGCCTGCCTCCAGAAGCGTGCGGGCCCGCAGTGCGGCGCGCGCCATCTGCCAGCCCGCCAGCACCGTGCCGCACAGCATCAGATAGGGCACGCTGCCCGCGTACACCGCACGGGCATCGCCTTTGCCCATCGACACCAGATGGGCCACCGACTGCTCCATCGCCTCCACACCTTCACGCAGGCGCTGTGCAATGGCCGACAGGTCGCCGCCGTCTTCGCGCATCTCTGACAAGGTCTCGCGCACACGCGCCAGCACACCACGCACGGTCTGCCCGCCATCACGCACGGTCTTGCGCCCGATCAGGTCATTCGCCTGGATCGCCGTGGTGCCTTCGTAAATCGTGAGGATGCGCGCATCGCGGTAGTACTGCGCCGCACCGGTTTCCTCGATGAAGCCCATGCCGCCATGGACCTGCACGCCCAGTGAGGTGACCTCCAGGCTCATCTCGGTCGAAAACCCCTTCACGATCGGCACCAGAAATTCGTAGAAGCTCTGATTCGCCTTGCGCGTTTCGGCATCAGGCGAAGCATGCGCAGCGTCATAGGCCGAGGCCGCCACATAGCCCAGCGCGCGCGCGCCTTCGGTGAGCGCGCGCATGGTCATGAGCATACGCCGCACATCGGGGTGCTGAATGATGGCCACCGGGCCGGAAGAGCCCTCCACAGCGCGGCTCTGCACACGGTCGCGTGCGTACTGCACAGCCTTCTGATACGCCCGCTCGGCCACCGCCACACCCTGCATGCCCACCGCAAACCGCGCAGCGTTCATCATCACGAACATATATTCCAGACCGCGGTTTTCTTCGCCTACCAGCCAGCCGATGGCACCGGGGGCAGCCGCACCGCCAGCTTGCGGGGCCACCGGGAATTTTCCGTCGCCGTAAAGCAGCACAGCGGTAGGACTCGCCTTGATGCCTAGCTTGTGCTCCACCGACGTGCAGAACACATCGTTGCGTGCGCCGATGTTGCCCTGCGCATCCACCAGGAACTTAGGCACGATGAAAAGCGAAATGCCCTTCACGCCCTCCGGCGCGCCAGGCGTGCGGGCCAGCACCAGGTGGACGATGTTGTCCGCCATGTC
>DGIT01000019.1:6011-9179 GCA_002386465.1 Burkholderiales bacterium UBA4615
GCCGTCAGAAGCGCTTCAATCGCGCCATCAGTCAGCAGCGGGCACAGCGCAAACGAGAGGTTCGCGCTGTTGAGCATCTCGGTGCAGGCCGTGGACACCAGCTTGGGCAGGCTCTGGCCTCCGAAGGCCTCGGGGTGCTGCACGCCTTGCCAGCCCGCTTCGCCGAATGCACGAAACGCTTCCTTGAAGCCCGGCGTGGTGGTGACCACGCCATTGGTCACCGTGGCCGGTTGCAAGTCGCCAGTCCAATTGAGCGGTGCCAGCACTTCGCCATTGAATTTGGCCGCCTCTTCCAGCACCGCCTGGACGGTGTCGTCGGTGGCCTCTTCAAAGCCCGGCAGTTGCCTGACCTGCTCAAGACCCGCCAACTCGCGGATATCGAACAGCATGTCCTTGATCGGTGCCTGGTAGCTCATCGCCCACTCCTGCAATGCATGAATCAGAAAATGAACGGGGCACCCCGTAGGTGCCCCGCAGTCAGCTCAGACGCTGTGCGCTCAGAGCTTGCCCACCATCTCGGGGACGGCCTGGAACAGGTCGCCCACCAGACCGTAGTCGGCCACACCAAAGATGGGTGCTTCGGCATCCTTGTTGATCGCCACGATCACCTTGGAGTCCTTCATGCCGGCCAGGTGCTGAATGGCCCCCGAGATGCCCACCGCCACATAAAGCTGCGGCGCCACGATCTTGCCGGTCTGGCCCACCTGCCAGTCGTTCGGTGCGTAGCCTGCGTCCACCGCAGCGCGCGAGGCACCCATGGCGGCACCCAGCTTGTCGGCCAGGGGATCGAGCACCTTGAAGTTATCGGCGCTGCCCATGCCACGGCCGCCCGACACCACGATCTTGGCGCCAGCCAGCTCCGGACGCTCGCTCTTGGCCACTTCACGGCCAACGAAGCTGGATTTGCCGGGGTCGGCCACGGCCGCCACCGACTCCACAGCCGCCGAGCCGCCGGTTGCCGAAGCGGCATCAAACGCGGTGGTGCGCACGGTCATGACCTTAATCGCATCAGCCGATTGCACCGTGGCAATGGCGTTGCCGGCGTAAATGGGACGCTGGAAGGTATCGGCCGAATCAATGGCGGTCACGTCCGAGATTTGCGCCACATCCAGCAAGGCTGCCACGCGCGGCGTGACGTTTTTGCCAAAGGCTGTGGCCGGCGAAAGGATGTGCGAATAGCTGCCAGCCAGTGCCACCACTTGCGCAGCCAGCGACTCAGCCAGGCCATCGGCCAGGTAGGCTGCTTCAACCGAAATCACCTTGTTCACACCCGTGATGGCTGCAGCCGCCTGAGCCGCAGCACCGCAGCCGTTGCCCGCCACCAGGACCACCACATCGCCACCGCATTTCGTGGCGGCCGTGACGGCGTTGAGCGTGCCGCCCTTGATCGACTGATTGTCGTGTTCAGCAATAACCAGTGCAGCCATCTCAGATCACCTTCGCTTCGTTTTTCAGTTTGTCCACCAGCGCCGACACGTCGGCCACCTTGATGCCGGCCTTGCGCCCCGCGGGCTCCACGACCTTGAGCGTCTTCAGGCGCGGATTCACGTCCACACCCAGATCAGCCGGTTTGACCGTATCGAGCTGCTTTTTCTTGGCCTTCATGATGTTGGGTAGCGTGACATAGCGCGGCTCGTTCAGGCGCAGGTCGGTCGTGACCACCGCCGGCAAGGACATCTTGATGGTCTCCAGTCCGCCATCCACTTCACGAACGACCGTGGCACCGCCATCGGCCAGCTCGACCTTGGAGGCGAACGTGGCCTGGGGCAACCCCGCCAGCGCGGCCAGCATCTGACCGGTCTGGTTGGCGTCGTCGTCGATCGCCTGCTTGCCCACGATGATCAGGCCAGGCTGTTCTTTGTCGACCAGCGCCTTGAGCAGCTTGGCCACTGCCAGCGGCTGAAGTTCAACGTCTGCGCCCACTTCAACGAGGATGGCGCGGTCTGCGCCGATCGCCATGGCCGTGCGCAGGGTTTCCTGGCAGGCCGCGATGCCGCAGCTCACCGCGATGACTTCGGTGGCCACGCCTTTCTCTTTCAAGCGGACAGCCTCTTCGACCGCGATTTCGTCGAAGGGATTCATGGACATCTTCACATTGGCGATGTCGACGCCCGTGCCGTCGCTTTTGACGCGCACCTTGACGTTGTAGTCGACCACTCGCTTGACGGGCACCAGGATTTTCATGGGGGTTGGAACGTGGCGATTGCTTGGGAACGCTAATTATAAGGGTGCCGGCTGCCGAGCCACGATTGGGTGGCCTTTCAGGGGTCTCCTGCATCACTGCTGCGGGTCACAGCGCATAGCGTCTGCCCTGCCTCATCGCTCGCGCCCGCCTCGAACTAGCCGGCCGAGCCCACCACCCCACAGGGTTTGCCTACAGTCGAAAGTGTGACATTTTTCTCATCGCCGCCTTTGACACACGCCCCTATTTAAGGGGCTGATTTGTCGATTCCCTGGACTACACAGCGATATTTATATCTACAAAACAATGGTTTGAAATTTCTGGCACAGCCTATGCATGGGAAGAAGTACGGATATCGGGTGAGTCCGTTTCGTTCGGTCCTCCAATTTTTTCCTCAAGGTCTACACGGAGCTTCAGATCATGAAATTGAAATCAAAAATCGCCATGACCGCGATCGCGGCGGCACTGATGGGTGTGAGTGGGGCGGCTTCGGCTGCGCCTGCAGATGGAATACACGGCGATGGCGTCACTGCCGCCGGCGGCGTTTGTGGTCCCAACGACAACCGACAAGTTACTGTCAGCACCGCGCTCATCGGTGGTTTCTGTCACTGGCAGGACGGCAACATGCAAGGGGACGTGCCCGCAACACACTCTGGGACATACACGCTTCTGTCGAAAGCGATCGCAGGGACTACGACCACCGGATCACCCTCGAACGGTTTTGCCGGCAGTTTCACTTGGTCTGGTCCGACAGGCGCTACCAACGGCTCGTTCACCATGGGCAGCAACGCGCAGACGTGGGGCACTTACGACAAGCTGTACGTTGGGTTCCATTGGGGCGGCGGCCCTACGCTGACCAGCAGCTTTCTGGTTGAGCTCGACAAGCTCGCTAGCCTGACCGGAGCATTCTCAATCAGCGGCGATCAGACCGGCCTCTCGAACATCTACCTTTTTAGTCGGGGCAAGTGCACCGTGGACTGCGGCGG
>DGIT01000019.1:9220-9657 GCA_002386465.1 Burkholderiales bacterium UBA4615
CGGCGGCGGTAACGACGTCCCTGTCCCCGGCACCATCGCCCTGCTCGGCCTGGGCTTGCTCGGTCTGGGCGCTGCACGCCGCAAGCTGTCCTGATTGCCATCGCATCAGGAATCAGCGCTCCCTTCGAACCCCGGCCTTGGCCGGGGTTTTTGTTTGGCAAATTGCAACGCCAATCGCCACAAAGAACTGTCGATTTTTTTTACATAGGCGATGATTTCATCACCCCACATGAGAAGCCATGCTTTGATTTATCCATACAAATCAATTACTTTTGAATATTTGGCGTGAACTTTGCTTAAGTTTCAGATGAAAGCGGTCGCCGGTCTGAGCGGTCGCAATCGCCTCATCCTCATCTGGAGCTCACATGGCACGCTTTTCCCGGTTAATCGCTTCGGTCGCCGCTCTTGCATCCGCAGCCGTTCTGTCGGCACCTGCC
>DGIT01000140.1:0-230 GCA_002386465.1 Burkholderiales bacterium UBA4615
GATCGTCGCCTTGGTGAGCCTTTACCTCACCAACTAGCTAATCAGATATCGGCCACTCCATGAGCATGAGGTCTTGCGATCCCCCACTTTCCACCTTAGATCGTATGCGGTATTAGCGTAACTTTCGCTACGTTATCCCCCACTACTGGGTACGTTCCGATGTATTACTCACCCGTTCGCCACTCGCCACCAGGGTTGCCCCCGTGCTGCCGTTCGACTTGCATGTGTAA
>DGIT01000140.1:274-54288 GCA_002386465.1 Burkholderiales bacterium UBA4615
AGCGTTCAATCTGAGCCAGGATCAAACTCTTCAGTTCGATCTTTGGCAACTTACTTTTGGTAAGCCGCTTGCTCTATGGAATTGATCGTTGATTGCCGTGATTGCTCACGGCCACCTTGATCTATTCGCGAGAGCGTTTGTTTCTTTCCACTACGCCTAGGCCTTTCGGATTTGGCTTCGCGGTAAGGCATTTCATGCCCAAACGCCCACGCTTATCGGCTGTTCAATTTTTAAAGAGCACGCTGTCTTGCGATCAGCACAGAAGCGGAATGATGCGGCTTCTTTTTCTCTTTGTCAAGTCGCGCCAGATTTTCGTTTGGCCTAGCCTGACACTCTGTTGAGCTCAGGCCGGTTTCCTGGCCTGCCGCTTCTTTGTGGCGCCGCCTTTGGCGAAACGCCGCTGAGGAAGAACTTTTGTTCAGCAGAGCCAAAGATTATATCGGGCTTTTTTTAGGATTGCAAGTCGCGTCAAAAATCCTTGGGAGCCGGGGCAGTCGTGCTGGCGCCTCCCGTTGCCGCAACGCTTCTCCTTTCAGCGTCAAATCACTGATTCAGCAGCCGACGCGGGGCGGCCTTTGGCGAGGCTGGTCAGCGAATTTCGCCCGGCTTGAAGTGGTGACGTGGCCTACACTGGGAGGTTTTCGCCCGCCAATGCGCGCGGTACGGTGGAAAGAACTTGTCCTACCGGCTGTGCGACGACGGCCCTTGTCATTCATTCCCCTTACGAGTCATGACCACAGCACAGATCGATGGCGTGTCCATCACCACGCAGGCCAACGTGTATTTCGATGGAAAGTGCGTGAGCCACAACCTCACCCGCTCTGATGGCAAGAAACTGTCGGTTGGCGTCATCCTTCCGGCCAGCCTGGTGTTCAGCACTGGCGCCCCGGAGGTGATGGAGTGCGTAGCTGGTTCATGCGAATACAAGCTGGATGGCAGCACTGCATGGATACGATCGGGCCAGGGTGAGTCATTCAAGATACCCGGCAATTCGCGGTTTGAGATTCGCGTCACCGAGCAGTACCACTACATCTGTCACTTCGGCTGAGTCGAACATCATGAGCACGATTCTGCAAGACCTGCCTAAGGGGCAGCGCGTCGGCATTGCTTTTTCGGGGGGTCTGGATACCAGCGCTGCGCTGCTTTGGATGAAGCAAAAAGGCGCCATGCCCTACGCGTACACCGCCAATCTCGGTCAGCCCGACGAGTCAGACTACGACGAGATTCCGCGCAAGGCCATGGCCTATGGCGCTGAGATGGCCCGCCTGGTCGATTGCCGTGCGCAGCTTGCACATGAGGGCATTGCGGCGATTCAGTGCTCGGCGTTTCACATCAGCACAGGCGGCATCACCTATTTCAACACCACGCCGCTGGGGCGCGCTGTCACCGGAACAATGCTGGTCGCAGCGATGCGGGAAGATGACGTCAACATCTGGGGCGACGGCTCCACGTTCAAGGGCAACGATATCGAGCGGTTCTATCGCTACGGTCTGCTGACCAACCCCAGCCTGAAAATCTACAAGCCCTGGCTCGATCAGCTGTTCATCGACGAGTTGGGTGGGCGCGCAGAGATGTCTGCCTTCATGACTGCCGCCGGCTTTGGTTACAAGATGAGTGCGGAAAAGGCCTATTCGACCGACAGCAACATGCTCGGGGCCACGCACGAGGCCAAGGACCTTGAGCAGTTGAACAGCGGTATTCGCATCGTCAACCCGATCATGGGCGTGCCCTTCTGGCGCGAGGACTGCGTGGTCAAGGCCGAGGAAGTGACGGTGCGCTTCGATGAAGGGCAACCGGTCGCGCTGAACGGCCAGGAATTCGCCAACCCGGTGGAGCTGTTTCTCAAAGCCAATGAGATCGGCGGACGTCATGGGCTGGGGATGAGCGACCAGATTGAGAACCGGATCATCGAGGCGAAGAGTCGCGGGATCTATGAAGCCCCGGGCATGGCCCTGTTGCACATCGCCTACGAACGCCTGGTCACCGGTATTCATAACGAGGACACCATTGAGCAGTACCGGATCAACGGACTGCGTCTGGGTCGTCTCTTGTATCAGGGCCGCTGGTTCGATCCGCAGGCCATCATGCTGCGCGAAACCGCACAACGCTGGGTGGCGCGCGCAGTCACGGGAGAGGTGACGCTTGAGTTGCGTCGCGGCAATGACTACAGCATCCTGAACACCGAGAGTCCCAACCTCACCTACGCTCCCGAGCGACTCAGCATGGAGAAGGTGGAAGACGCGCCTTTCACGCCACTGGATCGGATCGGTCAGCTGACCATGCGCAACCTGGACATCACTGATACACGAAGCAAGCTGGGCATCTATGCGAACTCGGGACTGCTGTTAAGCGGCGATGGGCCGCACCTCTTCAAGCTGGAAGACGGCCGCAAACAGGAGACCGGCAAGTAGCCACGGCGTCCCCGCATGACACCATGCGGGCGATTGATGTCGAAGGCCTGGTCGGTGTCTCAAAGAGGCCTGAAATGGCTGTGCTAACCTCGACCGGATACGTGAGGAAGGGGAGGCAGATCGCATGTCAGACGATCGGACAGTCACACTTGCAGTGCAGGCCGGAGTTGCGCGGATCACGCTCAATCGGCCCGACAAACTCAACAGTTTTACCCGCGTGATGCACGCGGAACTGGCCGAGGCCATCGGCCTGATCGAGCGTGATCCGGGCGTGCGCGCAGTCTTGCTGCAGGGGACCGGGCGCGCCTTCTGTGCCGGTCAGGATCTCGCTGATTTGTCCTTCGATCCGAAATCGCCCACCGAGCTCGGTGAGCTGATCGACTCCACCTTCAACCCGCTGGTGCGCCGCATTCAGGCGCTGCCCAAACCCGTGGTGGCACGCATCCAGGGCGTGGCTGCGGGCGCGGGTGCAAACCTGGCGCTCGCATGCGATCTGGTGATCGCGGCCCGCTCCGCCAGCTTCTTGCAGGCTTTCGTGAACATCGGGCTGGTGCCCGACTCCGGCGGCACCTGGTTCCTGCCGCGCACAGTCGGTACGGCACGTGCCATGGGTCTGGCAATGCTCGGCGAAAAGCTTCCCGCCGAGAAGGCTGAGCAGTGGGGGCTGATCTGGAAGTGCGTGGATGATGAACACCTCGATGCCGAGGTCGACGCACTGACCGGGCGTCTGGCACTCATGCCTACAGCTGCTTTAGCCGGAATCAAGCAGGCGATTCGCGAAGCGGCGACGCAAACACTGGACGCGCAGCTCGATCTTGAGCGCGATTTGCAGCGTCGCATGGGCGCCAGTCACGATTACAACGAGGGCGTAGCTGCTTTTCTGGCCAAGCGCGCGCCGCGCTTCGAGGGTCGCTGACCATGTCGACCGGGCCACTGGCAATCGCCCAGGAGGTCGCACGTCTCATGTGGGCCGATGATCGCGCATCTCAGGCCTTGGGCATGCAGCTCCTTGAAGTGCGGCCTGGCTATGCCCGAATCAGCATGACCGTACGCCGCGATATGACCAACGGACATGGCATGTGTCACGGAGGATTCATGTTTCTGCTGGCCGACAGCACGTTCGCTTTTGCCTGCAACAGCCATAACCAGAAAGCCGTGGCAGCCAGTGCCGAGATCCATTTTCTGGCGCCTGCACATGAAGGCGATGTGCTGACCGCAGAGGGCCAGGAGCAGCATCTGGCCGGACGCAGCGGGGTCTATGACACCCGGGTCACCGATCAGAACGGCAAGCTGGTGGCCCTGTTTCGTGGCAAATCGGCCACGATCAAAGGCCAGTTCATCGAGGCCAGCGCCACCGGGCACAGCCAGTCCAACCCCCATCACGGAGACGGGCCATGACGCGCTTTCCTTTGGAACCCATTGAAACCGGCAGCATCGATGCGCTGCGCGCGTTGCAGTTGCAGCGGCTCAAATGGTCGCTTGGGCATGCCTATGATCATGTAGCCCACTACCGCGCCAAATTCGATGCAGCCGGTGTACATCCGTCAGATCTGCGCACACTGGAGGATCTGTCTAAGTTTCCATTTACAACCAAAGCCGATCTGCGTGACACCTACCCGTTCGGCATGTTTGCCGTGCCGCGTGAGCAGGTGGTGCGCATTCATGCGTCCAGCGGCACAACCGGCAAGCCAACCGTCGTGGGCTATACCGCTCAGGACATCTCCACCTGGGCTGACCTGGTCGCGCGCTCAATACGTGCAGCAGGCGCACGCCCCGGCGACATGGTGCATGTCAGCTATGGCTACGGTCTGTTCACAGGGGGGCTGGGTGCACACTACGGCGCCGAGCGACTCGGCCTGACCGTGGTGCCCTTCGGCGGCGGTCAGACTGAAAAGCAGGTGCAACTGCTCACCGATTTCAAGCCCTCGATCATCATGGTGACGCCCAGCTACATGCTGGCGATTGCCGATGAATTCGAGCGCCAGGGCATCGACCCGAAATCGAGCAGCCTGCGGCTGGGCATCTTCGGTGCAGAGCCCTGGACCAACGAAATGCGCACCGCGCTTGAGACCCGCATGCAGATCGACGCTGTCGACATCTACGGCTTGTCGGAAGTAATGGGTCCTGGAGTCGCGAGCGAATGCGTCGAGACAAAAGACGGCCCGACCATCTGGGAAGATCATTTCTTGCCTGAAATCGTCGACCCGGTGACGGGTGAACCGGTGCCCGACGGACAGGAAGGTGAACTCGTGTTCACCTCGCTGACCAAGGAAGCGCTGCCGATCGTGCGCTACCGCACGAGAGACCTGACCTGTCTGTTGCCTGGTACCGCGCGCACCATGCGACGCATGCGAAAAATAACAGGGCGCTCGGATGACATGATGATCATCCGCGGCGTGAACGTCTTTCCTTCGCAGATCGAGGAACTCATCCTCAAGCGGCCCCATCTGGCGCCGCACTATGTTTGCGAAATCGACAGAGAGGGGCCCATGGACACGCTCACGGTGCGTGTCGAGGCGAAGTCCCCTGACCAATCGAGTGGCTCGGAGGCGGCAGGTGAACAAGTCGCGCTCGAGCATGCGATCAAGTCCCTGATCGGCGTGTCGTGCCGCGTCAGGATCGAGGCGGCCGGAGCGATCGAACGATCGGTCGGCAAGGCCCGCCGTGTGATTGACCGGAGACCCCGATGAGTACTGCCTTTCGTGCCCTGCTGCTTGAGAAAAATGACGCAGGCGTCAGCGCCTCGCTGCGCGAACTAACCGACGCCGACCTGGCCACCCACGCCGGCGATGGCGACGTGGTGGTGCGCATTGCGCATTCAACGATCAACTACAAGGATGGTCTGGCCATCGCCAACAAGTCGCCCGTGGTGCGCAAGTGGCCGATGGTGCCTGGCATTGACGGTGCAGGCACGGTCGAATCCAGCACACATGCCGGCTTCAAGGCAGGCGACAAGGTTGTGCTGAATGGCTGGGGTGTAGGCGAAACCCACTGGGGCTGTCTGGCTGGCAAGGCCCGTCTGAAGGGCGACTGGCTGGTGCCTCTGCCCGCCTCGCTGTCAACGAAGCAGGCCATGGCCATTGGCACCGCGGGCTATACCGCCATGTTGTGCGTCATGGCGCTGCATGCGCAGGGCGTGAAACCGGCCGACGGCGAAGTGCTGGTCACCGGCGCGGCAGGCGGTGTGGGGAGCGTGGCCATCGCATTGCTCTCGGGCCTGGGCTATCGCGTCGCCGCATCCACAGGGCGGGCATCTGAATCCGACTACCTGAAGGCGCTCGGTGCGGGCGAGATCATCGATCGTGCGACGCTTTCTGCGCCCGGCAAGCCGCTGCAAAAGGAACGCTGGGCCGGCGTCGTGGATGCCGTGGGCTCGCATACGCTGGCCAACGCCTGCGCGCAGATGCGCTACCGCGGTGTCGTGGCAGCCTGCGGACTGGCACAGGGCATGGATTTTCCTGCGAGCGTGGCGCCCTTCATCTTGCGCGGGGTGCGACTGATCGGTATCGATTCAGTGATGTGCCCTCAAGCCGAGCGGCGTGTAGCCTGGGAGCGACTGGGCAAGGAACTCGACCTGGCCAAGCTCGACGCCATGACCACGCAGATCGGGCTGGCGCAGGCCATCGATGCGGCACCGCGCATTCTGGCGGGCCAGGTGCGCGGTCGACTCGTGGTGGACGTCGCAGCCTGAGCGGCACAGCTTGAGCGCGCCGCGGTGCATCGGCATCCTGCTGGCCGCAGGGCGCGGCAGGCGATTCGATCCTCAAGGCGTGCGCAGCAAACTGCTGCAGCGCATTGAGGGCCGTGAGGTGGCAGCGCGCGCCTGTCATGCGCTTGCTGCCGGGTGCGATCAGGTGATCGCTGTGGTCAGGCCCGATTCACCCGATGCGCTCACGCAGATTCTGCAACAGCAAGGCGCGCATGTGATGGTCTGCGCCGATGCGGATCTGGGGATGGGGCACAGTCTGGCCGCTGCCGCCCATGCGGTGCTTGCTCTGCAGGACCCGGTTGATGCCGTCATGGTCATGCCTGCCGACATGCCCTGGATGACCGCTGAAACCGTGCAATCGCTGAGGCTGTTCTGGAGTGAGATGCCGGCGGCTGAACGCTCTGCCTGCATCGCGCAGCCCACGCTGCCCGACGGAACACCAGGTCACCCGGTGCTGTTCGGCTGTGACCACTTGAGCACGCTCTGTGGTCTCAGCGGCGATGCCGGTGCGCGCGCGCTGCTGCGACAACACCCACCGGCAACGCTCGTGCTGGACGACCCGGGCATACTGCAGGACATCGACGTCCCCAGCGACCTGCCGCCATCGTGAACGCACCGACCCGACGTACCCCGCGACGCACCGTCTCCTCATCCTCTGCCCGATTGGTCTTCGACCCGATCCTCTATCGCATTGATCCGGCCGACCCGCATGCCCATCTTCTGACGGTGACCCTGATCGTCGCCCGGCCTGCAAAGGGAGGGCAGTTGCTGACCCTTCCGGCATGGATTCCGGGCAGCTACATGATTCGCGAGTTTGCGCGTCACATCGTGTCGATCAGCGCACATGTCGGCACCCGCACTGTGGGCCTGGAAAAGATCGACAAGCACACCTGGCGCGCTGACGCTACTGAGGGTCCGCTCACGGTGACCTACACGGTCTACGCCTGGGATCTGTCTGTGCGGGCTGCGCACTTCGACGCCAATCACTGCTTCATCAATGCGACCAGCGTGTGTTTGCAAGTGGTGGGCCAGGATCATCTGCCGTGCACAGTGGAGTTGCTCGCGCCCCCGGCGCAACAAGCGAGCGGCTGGCGCGTGGCCACAACCCTGCCTCGAGCAGGCGCCAAGCCCTATGGATTCGGTCGATATCGCAGTGCCGACTATGACGCGCTGGCGGATCACCCGATCGAGATGGGGCGCTTTTCGCTGTCGACCTTTGATGCAGCCGGTGCCTCGCATGACCTCGTCATCACCGGCGTGTCCGATGTAGACCATGCGCGTTTGGGGCGCGACTTGAGCGCTGTGTGCGCCGCGCAGGCGGCCCTGTTCGAACCCCGCACCAGGCGGGCACCGTTTGACCGGTATCTCTTTCTGACGAGTGCAGTCGGCGAAGGCTACGGTGGCCTGGAGCATCGCGACAGCACGGCGCTGCTGTGCAGCCGCAATGATCTGCCCTGGCAAGGCATGCAGGCCATGACCGATGGTTATCGCACCTTTCTGGGCCTGGCCAGCCACGAGTATTTTCATGCCTGGCATGTCAAACGCATCAAGCCGGCAGTGTTTGTGCCCTATGACCTCACGCGCGAGGTGCACACGCGCCTGCTTTGGATTTTCGAGGGATTCACCTCCTACTACGACGACCTGATGCTCGTGCGCTCAGGTGTGATCTCTGAACAGGAATACCTCACGCTATTGGGCCGCAGCATCTCCGGAGTGCTGCGCGGGCCTGGGCGACATGTGCAAAGCGTGGCCGAATCGAGCTTCGATGCCTGGAGCAAGTACTACCGTCAGGACGAGAACTCGCCCAACAGCATCGTGAGCTACTACGCCAAAGGTGCACTGGTAGCCATGGCCATTGATTTGAGCGTGCGCGCCCGCACGGCAGGTCGCGCGTCACTGGATGATGTGATGCGTCTCATGTGGACCCGTTATGGGCGGGATTTCTATGCAGTGAATGGCGGGCCGGGCAGCAATCAGCGCGGTGTACCCGAGGACGGCTTTGCCGGCCTGTTGCGCGAAGCCACGGGGGTTTCGCTGGGTGCGACGCTTTCGGGCTGGGTGAATGGCACAGGCGATCTGCCCCTGGCGCGACTGCTGGCACCGTTCGGTGTGAACCTGTCGATCGCAGCCACGGACGCTGCGCCCACACTGGGCATCCGTGTGGCGCAGCGCGGTGCAGACCTCACCGTGGCCACCGCCTACAGCGGTGGTGCGGCACACCGCGCTGGCCTGTCGGCAGGCGACATCGTAGTGGCCTGCGATGGCTTGCGGGTGAGCAGTGAGGCCTCGCTTAAAGCCCTCCTGACACGGCGCAAGGCGGGTCAGCGTGTGCGGCTGATTGCCTTCAGGCGCGATGAACTGCTTGAAGTCGAGGCCGCGTTGGACGCTCCGGCGCGTGCGGAAGCGCGACTGACGCTCGATACGAACAAGCATGCGCTGCGTGACGGCTGGCTGGGCACACGTCGACGCCCCGCCCCGCAGGCAGGCGACAAGGTCAGGCAAACAACTGCTGCAGCGCCTGCCCGGGATCGTCGGCGCGCATAAACGCTTCCCCCACCAGGAATGCGCCGACGCCTGCTGCACGCATCTGAGCCACGTCGGCCTGCGTGAGAATGCCGCTCTCGGTGACGATGAGGCGGTCGGCCGGGATGCGGTGCAGCTGTGACAGCGTGGTCTGAAGGCTGACTTCAAAGGTTCGCAGGTCGCGGTTATTGATGCCGACCAGGGGCGTGCGCAAACGCAGCGCGCGGTCCAATTCATTGGCATCGTGCACTTCCACCAGGACATCCATCCCCAGGGAATGGGCGCAGGCTTCCAGCTCACTGAGTTGTGCGTCAGTGAGTGCCGCCACAATCAGCAGCACACAATCGGCTCCCCAGGCGCGGGCCTGATAGACCTGATAGGTGTCGTACAGAAAATCCTTGCGCAGCACCGGCAGGCTGCAGGCGGCCCGCGCGGCCTTCATGAATTCGGGCGATCCCTGAAAGAAAGACTCGTCTGTCAGCACGGACAGGCACGCGGCGCCCCCCCGCTCATAAGCGCGCGCGATGGCCACCGGGTCGAAATGCTCACGCAGTACGCCTTTGCTGGGGCTGGCCTTTTTCACTTCAGCGATCACAGCAGATTGGCCGTCTGCGATGCGCGCGCGCATCGCAGCCTCGAAACCGCGAGGCCTGAGCGGATCGTCGGGCCGCATCAGGGTCGCTTCGGCGAGCGCTCGCAGTGCGGGCAAGGGCAGCGCTGCGCGCGCGGCGGCCACTTCCTGGGCTTTGACAGCCATGATGCGGGTGAGCACGTCAGACATTACGTTGGCCAATCAGTGTGAGCGTCAGGCTGCAGCGGCCAGCCGCTGGGTGGTGCGCACGAAATCATCGAGCCTGGCGCGTGCCGCACCCGAAGCAATCGTGTCGCGGGCTCGCTCGATCCCTTGCTCGATGGATGGCACCACGTTGGCAGCGTAAAGCGCTGCGCCAGCGTTCATGATCACGATCTGGCGCGCGGTGCTCGGCACATTGTCGAGCGCTTCGAGCAGCATCGTGCGTGACGCATCCGCATCGCTCACCACCAGGCCACGGCTCGACACCATGGCCAGACCGAAGTCTTCGGGGTGGATCTCATATTCGCGGATCTCGCCATTGCGCAGTTCGCCCACCAGGGTCGATGCGCCCAGCGAAATTTCGTCCATGCCGTCACGACCATGCACGACCAGCACATGGTCTGCGCCCAGCCGCTGCATGACCCGCACCTGTATGCCCACCAGGTCGGGGTGAAACACTCCCATCAGCGTATTCGGCGCATTGGCCGGGTTGGTCAGCGGCCCCAGGATGTTGAAGATCGTGCGCACGCCCAGCTCGCGGCGCACGGGTGCCACATTCTTCATGGCCGGATGGTGATTGGGTGCAAACATGAAACCGATCCCTGTGGCCTGAAGACAGGCCGCCACCTGCTCGGCGTTCAGATCGATGCGCGCGCCCAACGATTCCAGCACATCGGCTGCACCCGACTTGGAAGACACGCCACGGTTGCCATGCTTGGCCACGCGTGCACCCGCCGCGGCGGCCACAAACATGGACGCCGTGGAAATGTTGAAGGTGTGCAGACCGTCGCCACCAGTGCCCACGATGTCGACGAAATGCGGCATATCCGGCACCTGCACCTTCGAGGAAAACTCGCGCATGACCTGTGCCGCTGCAGAGATTTCGCCGATGGTTTCCTTCTTCACGCGCAAGCCGGTGAGGATGGCCGCAGTCATGCTGGGAGACATTTCGCCGCTCATGATCATGCGCATGAGCTTGAGCATCTCGTCATGGAAGATCTCGCGATGCTCAATCGTGCGTTGAAGCGCTTCCTGGGGTGTGATCGGCATGGATTCGACTCGTTGGGGCGACCGCACTCAGGCCATCAGGAAGTTGCGCAGCAAGGCATGGCCATGCTCACTGGCCACCGACTCAGGGTGAAATTGCACGCCTTCGATCGGCATGGTGCGATGGCGCAGCCCCATGATCTGGCCGTCCGTGCTCAGTGCCGTGATCTCGAGACAGTCGGGCAGGCTGTCGCGCTCGACCACCAGCGAGTGATAACGCGCCACCTCAAACCGGGTGGGCAGGTCGCGAAACACACCCTGACCCGTGGTCTCAATGAAATCGGTCTTGCCGTGCATCACCGACCGTGCGCGTACCACCTTGCCCCCAAAGGCCTGGCCGATCGCCTGGTGCCCGAGGCACACGCCCAGCATGGGGATGCGGCCAGCGAAATGCGTCAGCGCCGCGAGCGACACGCCGGCTTCGGTCGGCGTACAAGGGCCCGGCGAGATGACGATGCGCGAAGGTCGCATGGATTCGATTCCCGGCAGGTCGATTGCGTCATTGCGCGCGGTCACGACCTGCTCACCCAATTCACCGAAGTACTGGACGAGGTTGTAGGTAAAGGAATCGTAGTTGTCGATCATCAACAGCATGGTGTTCATCCGTTCGACCCGGGGCGGGTCGTGGTCTGCAGAAACGCCGGCAGCGCCGGCAGTGGGTCGTCAGGCAGCGGGCTGACGCCAGCGCCAGGTGCACGACACAGGCAGACCGAGACGAGAAGGGAAGTTCATCCCCGAGATTATGGTGCGTGGGGGCGGGCGGCGGCAAATCGGGCGCCGCCCGCTGCCCGGATCACTCCATGGTGATCTTGGCCCGCGTGATGATGTCGCCCAAGCGCTTGGCCTCGGAAGCGCGGTAGGCCACGGCCTCTTTAGGACTGAGCCAGAACGTGGTGGCGCCGCGATCAAAGAACGCTTTTTGCAGATCTGCGCTCTCGAGTGCCTGCTTAGCAAACATCGAGCAACGCTCGACTATCGCTGCGGGCATCTTGGCCGGCCCGCAGATCGACGTCCAGGAGCTGAGGTCGTAGCCTGGCAGGAACTCGCCAATGGCTGGGATGTCCGGGACCACCGGGCTTCGCTTGGCACTGGTCACCCCAAAGCCCTTGACTTTGCCGGGCTTGTATTGTGCCAAGGCGCCTGGAATGTTGTCGAAGATCATCTGCACCTGACCGCCAATGACATCGACCATGGCCGGCGCGCCACCGCGGTAAGGCACATGCAACATGTCGACCCCGGCGAGCAGTTTGAACAACTCCCCCGAAATATGCAGTGTGGTGCCCAGGCCCGCCGACCCATACGAATATTTGCCCGGATTGCGCTTGAGCAGATCGATGAGTTCCGGAACGCTATTGGCGGGCAGGTTGGTGTTGGCTACCAGGAAGTTGGGCAAGGACCAGATGTTGCTGATGAAGGTAAAGTCTTTTTCGGGGTCAAAGGGCAGCTTGCCCGCTTTGAGGGTCGGTGAAATGGCATGCGAGGCCACACCGCCCAAGCCGAACGTGTAGCCATCCGGCTGCGAGCGGGCCACGGCGCTCACACCGATGTCACCGCCGCCACCGCCCACGTTTTCGACCACCCACTGTTGGCCAGACACCTCGCTCATTTTCTGGCAAAACAGCCGCGACAGCGTATCGGTGGCGCCACCGGCCGGGAAGGGATTGATGTACTTAACCGGTTTGGTCGGCCAGGCCGCCTGGGCGCGGGCCTGGCTGCCGATCACGTAGGGTGCAGCCACAATGGCCCCCACCCCGGTCAAGGCCTTGCGACGCCCTGCACGACGGTGCGTTTTTACGCTCAAGTCGTTTGCACTCATGTCTTCCCCCATTGGTTTGTTGTGGGGCGAGCTTAGTCAATGTCGGCGGCCAACGCCAGTCCCGTGATCGGTCGGGTCCGATGAAGACCATCGGGTCAAGCCATTGGGTACTTGTGAAGGCACACGCCATCCGAACCTTCGCCGTATCCGCCGATCGGGCGCGTGTGCGCGCGGGGTGCAGGGCCGCATACCCTTGGTCGAAGACTGGAACACCTCCTTTTTCATCGACCGTTGCCCCGTGAAGACTCTGCAATCCTGCCTCCCTGTACGCCACATCAGCCTGTACGCGCTGGTCGCGGCGCTCGTTCTGGCGGGCTGCGGTGGGGCCGGCGACACGCCGGCAGAGGCGTCGACGCCGCAGGCCGTTCCGGTCAGTAGCGCCAGTGCAACCGGGCAAGGCCCTACGGGCGCTGGCGCACAAGACACCGGCACATCCGGATCGAATACCACTGCAGGCACGGACACGTCAGCGAGTGGCGGCGCAAGCGCCCCGGTCGTCGCAGAAAAAACCTTTCAAGAACTGGTGCTTGAGGCAGTCAATGGCGCACGTGCCGAGCCGCGCACTTGCGGCAGCGTTCCCTACCCGGCCGCCCCGCCGGTGACCTGGCTCGCGCAGGCTGCACAGGCCGCACAGACACAGGTCGACTACCTGCAGCAGAACAACCTCTTCAGCCACACGGGTGCGAATGGCAGCAATGTGGGCGACCGCTTGAGCGCGACCGGCTATGCCTGGTCAGTGGCGGGCGAAAACCTGGCAGCGGGCTATCTGGACATCGCCACGGTCATGCAGGGCTGGCTTGCCAGCCCGGGGCATTGCGCAAACCTGATGTACGGCGATTTCAGCGAAATTGGCGTGGTGGTGATTCCGGGTAATTCCACCAACACCTACCGCACCTACTGGGGCATGGTGCTGTCCCGACCGCGCTGAAGGGCGTTTCAGACGCCCGGCCAGCGATCAAAGTTCGCGGGTAAAACCCTCTTCGACGAGCTCAGCGGCACGCAACACCGCCCGCGCCTTGACTTCGGTCTCCTGAAATTCGGCCTCGGGAATCGAGTCGAACACCACACCGGCAGCGGCCTGCACATTGAGCATGCCGTCCTTCAGCACGCCGGTGCGAATGGCGATCGCCACATCCATCTCGCCCGACCAGCTGAGATAACCGCAGGCACCGCCATAGATGCCGCGCTTGACTGGCTCAAGCTCGTCGATGATTTCCATGGCGCGCACTTTTGGCGCACCTGACAGCGTGCCTGCAGGAAACGTAGCGCGCAGCACATCGATGGCATCCAGCCCTGGTTGCAGCAGACCCTCGACATTGGAAACGATATGCTGCACGTGCGAATACTTCTCGATGATCATCTGATCGGTGACCTTGACCGTACCCACCTGCGCGATGCGTCCAAGGTCATTGCGGGCCAGATCGATCAGCATGAGATGCTCGGCCCGCTCCTTGGGATCGGCCAGTAGTTCGGCAGCCAGCGCCGCATCCTGGGCCTCGGTCAGACCGCGCCTGCGCGTGCCTGCAATCGGGCGGATCGTGACCTTGGTGTCGCGGGCCGTGACAGCGCCCGCCGCATCAACCGTTTCATGGGATTCCTGCCGCACCAGAATTTCAGGCGACGCACCGATCACCTGGAACCCATCGAAGTCGTAGTAGTACATGTAGGGCGACGGATTGATCGAACGCAGCGCGCGATAGAGCGACAGGGGCGAGTGGGCATAGGGTTTGCGCAGGCACTGACCGATCTGCACCTGCATGACATCACCGGCCACGATGTATTCCTTGGCACGCGCCACAGCAGCCAGGTAATCGGTGCGAGCAAACTCCCGATGGATATCAGACTGTGGGAGCGGGGCATCTTCCGGCTCGAAGGCAGGCTGCGCCAATCGGGCCTGCAGGCCACGCAAGCGGCGACGGGCCTGCGAGTAGGCATCGGGCTGCGAGGGATCGGCATAGACGATCAGATAGAGCTTGCCCCTCAGGTTGTCCACAATGGCCAGTTCATCGACCACCATCATGAGGATGTCGGGCGTGCCGATCGGGTCGGGCTTGGTGGATGGGCCCAGACGGGGCTCGATGAAGCGCACCACGTCATACGCAAAGTAGCCGGCCAGGCCGCCGCAAAACCTTGGCAAGCCGGGGCGCAGCGCCACCTTGAAGCGCTTCTGGTAGTCACGCACGAAGTTGAGCGGATCACCCTGCGTGGTTTCGATCACTTCGCCATCGCGCACCACTTCGATCAGATCGCCCCGGGCGCGCACGAGCTGGCGCGCTGGCAGACCAATGAACGAATATCGCCCGAAGCGTTCGCCACCGACCACAGATTCAAGCAGGAAACTGTTGCCACGCTTCTGGCGGTCGATGAGCTTCACATAGAGCGACAGCGGCGTGTCCAGATCGGACAGGCACTCGGCCAGCAGCGGGATACGGTTATAGCCTTGCGCAGCCAGCGCTCGGAATTCGATTTCGGTCATGCGGGCATCCTGGCCGCTCAGGGAGAGGGCGTGAAGTTTCCGGACGCAGAGCGCCCGGACGAAGTGGTCGGGCCAGGTACGACTGTGAGCAAGCCTGCCGCCTCAAGCATGGTGGACACGACGGCGTCCACATCGAGCGCATGCACATCATGGCCTTCGTTGTAGCCATAGGGTACGGCGAAGACGGTCATGCCCGCAGCGCGTGCAGCCAACGCATCGTTGACGGAATCACCAATCGCCACGGTCTCGGCAGGGGCAGCCCCCAGACGTTGTGCAGCATGCAGCATCGGCCGCGGGTCGGGCTTCTTGTACGGCAACGCGTCGCCGCCCAGCACAAATTCGAAGGCCTGAGCGAGGCCCGTGCGTTCAAGCAGCGGGTCCGCAAAGGCCTGCGGCTTGTTGGTGACGCACGCGAGTCTCAAACCCTTGGCGCGCAACGCAACCAGCCCCTCGTGCACGCCGGGGTACGCACGCGCGCTCAAACCGTTCTCGCGCAGGTAATGGTGATGAAAGGCCGCCAGCCCTCTGGCATGAAGTACGTCATCCACGCGGGCATCGATGCCACCGCCCAGCGCACGGTGCACCAGCACTTCTGCCCCCTTGCCGACATAGGTGGCCACTACTGAAGTGGGCAGCAGCGACATGCCCAGATCCGCACGCATGCCATTGACCGCCGCCGCCAGATCGGAAGCGGTATCGAGCAGCGTGCCATCCAGGTCGATCAGCACTGCGCGCGCTGCAAAGCTGCGTTGTGTCGTCATGCGCCGCCTCCCGCAGCCCGAAGTTTTCGAAGGATGCCGTGATAGCCACCGTCGGCGTCGGGAGCGCCAAACACCGCTGAGCCGGCTACGAAGGTGTCTGCTCCGGCAGCGGCCACCTGCGCGATGTTATCGGTCTTGACCCCGCCATCGACCTCCAGCCAGATCGGCTGGCCGCCCGCGGCAACATGCGCATCGATGCGCCGGCGCACTTCACGGATCTTGGGCAAGGCCGACGGGATGAAGCTCTGTCCGCCAAAGCCAGGGTTGACCGACATCAGGAGAATGATGTCGAGACGATCCATGACATGGTCGAGCCAGTGCAGGGGCGTGCCAGGGTTGAACACCAGGCCTGCGCGGCAACCGGCGTCACGAATCGCCTGCAAGGAACGATCGACATGATCGCTGGCCTCGGGGTGAAAGGTGATGAGGTTGGCACCGGCCTTGACGAAATCTGCTGCAAGCCGGTCAACCGGCGACACCATCAGATGGACGTCGATGGGGATGGTCACGTGCGGCCGAATGGCCGCACACACCATGGGGCCGATGGTGAGGTTGGGGACGTAATGGTTATCCATCACATCAAAGTGGACCAGGTCGGCTCCAGCGGCTTCAACAGCCCGCACCTCGTCGCCCAGGCGCGCGAAGTCGGCGGACAGAATGCTGGGGGCGATTCGGATGTTTCGCTTGGGATCGGTCATGATCGAGACATTTCGAAGTGCAATGGAACCAGAGGAGGACGCGTGAGTCCCAAGGCCGGCACAAACCCCAAGTATGACATTCGCATCGCATCACAGTGCCGATACCTGGCCGATCAGTCGGACCCGGAAAAAGGCGTCTACCGCTTCGCCTACACCATCACGATCCGCAATCACGGGTCGATCGCCTCACAGCTCATTAGCCGCCACTGGCTGATTCAGGATGCAAACGGTCGGATGCAGGAAGTCAAAGGGCTCGGTGTCGTAGGGCAGCAGCCACTGATTCAACCGGGTCAGTCATTCGAATACACCAGCGGCAGCCAACTCGATACACCGCAGGGCGCGATGCACGGCAACTATTTCTTTGTGGCCGAAGACGGAACGCGCTTTGAAGCGCCGATCGAGGAGTTTGCTCTGGTGGGGCCACGAACCTTGCATTGAACGCGGCCGTCTATTTGCGCCCGCGCATGGTCCACCACACGATCAGCAACACCATCGTGACCGCCACACCTGCTTCCAGATAGATCACCCACATGCTCGTGCCCTTCCAGCAACTGCGTCTCGCAAGACCTCGTCAGACCTTGCGCCGCGCGGCGATTATCGCCTGCAGTCTCGCGCTCGCAGCAGGCTGCAGCACGCCCCCCGTGCGGCCAACACCCCAAGCAACGCCTGCCGCCAGGCCAGTGCCCTCCGTGGTGTCGACTGGCATCAGCCCGCAAGGCGCACTACCCGCCTCGGCACCGGTCGCGTTACGCAGCTTGCCGGGCTGGCAGGCCGACAACCTGGACGGTCTGGCAGCCGCCCTTCGACGCCAGTGCGCGCTGCGCAGTCCGCCAGCGCCCTGGCCAGTCCTGTGCAGCGAATTCACTAGCCTCGCTGCTGAGGGCAGTGAAGGACTGCGGGCATGGCTGGAGCGGCGCTTCGTTGCGCGCGCCCTGATCGATGCCCAAGGGGCGGACACCGGCTTGATCACCGGCTACTACGAACCGCTTCTGAACGGCAGCCGACGGCGTGAGTCGCCTGCGCAGGTGCCGCTGTACGCGCGGCCTGCCGATCTGCTGACGATCGATCTGATTGAGGTTGAACCGCGCCTTGCCGGCATGCGATTGCGCGGCAGAGTGCAAGGCAATCGGGTGGTCCCCTATCTCAGCCGCGCGGACATTGACACGCGCAATGCACTGGCCGGCAATGAACTGTTGTGGGTCGATGACCCGGTCGATGCCTTTTTCCTGGAAATTCAGGGCTCGGGGCGGGTGCAGCTGCGCGACGGCAGCGTAGCGCGCGTGGGCTATGCCGACCAGAACGGGCATCCGTATCGGGCGATCGGACGCACGCTGATCGACCGGGGTGCGCTGCCGGCCGAAGCTGTGAGTGCCCCCAGCATTCGCGACTGGTTGCGTGCCAACCCTGCGCAGGCGCGCACTGTCATGCACAGCAATCCAAGCGTGGTGTTTTTCAGGGAACTGCCAGCCAACACTGCGGATCCAGCGGCGGGGCCGCCCGGGGCCATGAGCGTGCCGCTCACTGCCGAACGGTCACTCGCCATCGATCGCAGTGTGGTGCCCCTGGGCAGCCTGGTGTGGCTGGACACGGTGCATCCGGTGAGCGGCCAGCCCTGGCAACGTGCGATGCTCGGGCAGGATACTGGGGGTGCCATCACCGGGCGCATTCGCGCCGATGTGTTCTGGGGGTTCGGTGCCGAGGCCGCACGCGCGGCCGGGACGATGAAGGCCCGAGGCCGCATGTGGGTCATGGAGCCTCGGTGAGGCCTGCGCTCAGGACTCTTTCGAATTGTCCTCGAGCAGTTTCTTCAGGCGCTCTGCCGACACGCCACCCGTTTGACGCTTGCCATTGGCAAAGAACATGGTCGGCGTGGCGGTCACGCGCAGTTTGCGCGCCAGTTCACCCAGCTTTTCGATCGGCGTGTCGCAGGTACCTTTGTTATCCGGCACCTTGCCGGAGATCATCATGTCGTTCCACGCCTTCGAGCGATCGGCAGCACACCAGGCCTGCGCAACCTTGCTTTTCGAATCCGCCGACAGGATGGGCAGCGTGAAGGTGTAGAGCGTCACATCGGGCAGGCTGATCAGATCACGGCGCAAGGTGCGGCAGTAGCCGCAATTCGGATCCTCGAACACCGCCAGCTTGCGCGTCCCCTTGCCATTAACCTGCTTGATGGCCAAGGACAGCGGCAGATCTTTGAAGGGCACTGCAGACAGTTCCTCGGTGCGCTCCTGAGTCAGGTTGCGGTTGGTCTTGAATTCAACCAACTGGCCTTCCACGAAGCCGAACTGGGCTTTGTCATCGACATAGATAAGGTCCATGCCGATCTGAACTTCCCACAGACCGGGCATTGGCGTCTTGCGCACGCCATCGACCTTGTAGCGCCCCTGAAGCCAGGCCTCCACTGCGGCGCGGATCTGCGCCGGCGCTTCGACTGAACCCGGTGCTGCCGTGACGGCCGGCGCTGAAGCCGATAGGGCCGTCTGTGCATACGATGCGGTCGAGGCGAGCGTGAGAGCCAGCCCAATGGATACGAGAATGTGTTTCAACGTGCTCTCCAAAATTCAACGTATGGCGTGCGCCACCAGGCGACGCCTCATCCAGCCTGAACGGGCCACCACCCGCCAGCCCAGATCCCGAACTTGTGCCAGGGGCTGCGGAATGGGGCCGAACAACCGCTGCAGACCGTCGGTGGTGGCCTGCATCAGGGCAACCGGCTCGCGTCGGGCACGCTCGTAGCGACGCCATAACAAGGGATCCGCCAGATCGCGGTGCGGCTCGCGACCCTTCAGGACGGCCAGGATTTGCGCCACATCGGCAAAGCCGAGGTTCATGCCCTGCCCTGCGAGCGGGTGCACCGCATGGGCCGCATCACCAGCGAGCACCAGCCTTGGCGCGACCAGCTGCGGCACGCGCACAAGGCGCAGCGGAAATGCCTGCTGCGCAGTAATGAGCGAGAGCGCACCCAGCTGACCTTGCGAGGCCTCACGCACCCGCTGCGCCAGTGCCTCAGGTGTCAGGCGCATGAGTTCATCGGCCAGGGACTGAGGGGCTGACCAGACCATGCTGACCCGGCCTCCTGAAGCGTCTTGAGAGGGCAAGGGCAGCAGGGCGAGTACCCCGATGCCCGGGCCAAACCACTGCCAGGCGGTATCGGCATGCGGCAGGGTCGTGTCGAAGTTGGCGACCACTGCGCGCTGATCGTAGGGACGCACGCGGGCCTCAATGCCCGCCATGGCCCGTGTGGATGAATCGGCACCATCGGCGGCAATCGCCAGTCGGGCCACCAGTTCGCGGCCTGGCGAGAGAGTCAGTCGGATACGACCAGACTCGCCCTCGCCTTGAACCTCAAGGCCTTGAACGCTGTCATCCACCGATTGCACACCGGCAAAGCTCAAGGCACCTTGCAGGGTGCGCATGAGCGACCGGTTCTCAATGATCCAGGCCAGCGCCTCGACCTGGCCGCTGTAGGCGTCCAGATGCAGCTCCGGTGCGTTGGCCTGCTCGCCTCCGAACACCCGCATGTCATACACCGGGGCCATACGCGCGGTGGGCAGCGCATCCCAGATGCGCAGTTGGTGCAGCAGGTCGCGGGTGGCCGGCGAGAGGGCATAGACCCGCGCGTCCCAGTCGGTTGCGGACTCTGGCGCGGTCTGATTCGAGCCTGTTGAAGCGCGTGTGAAAGGGGCGCCAGCGGGACCGACCCAGGCCACCTTGAGCCCGGCTTGCGCGCAACCAAGCGCCACCGCTGCGCCAATCGCACCGCGGCCGACCACGGCCACATCAACGGATTGGGCAGTCTGCATCGGCGGATTATAGGTGCGCACGCCATGGGCCGACGCGATGGGCCACGCGACCGATGCGGTCATCGCGCGCAGCTTGCATCGGTCACGGTCAACCCGGAGACAGACCGCACCGTGCACTCCAGTGTGCCGGTAGGTGTCCAGAAGACTGCCATGCAGGCGCAACCGGCCCAGCCCTTCTGCACGGATGTGCGGTCTAGCCGAATGGAACCCGGGTGCGTGCGCAGGCTGTTTGCAATCTTTTCGATCAGAGGCTTGCCCGCAAAGATCAGTCCTCGACAGCTTTGCGTCACGCGCTCGCATTCCTGCTGCTGGCGAACCTGCGCGCGCTCGCGGTCGCGCTGCGCCTGGGCAGCCGCAGCACGTTCCGCGGCCTCGCGGGCGGGGCGCTCGCGCTCATCCTTTTCGCGGGCCAGACGCTCGCGCTCACGCTCATCGGCCTGGCGTTGCTGCTCGGCAAGCAGTTGTGCCTCGTATTGACGCCTGCGTTCCTGCGCGACCAGTCGCGCGCGCTGAGCCTCGTCTTCCGCGGCTCGACGGGCATCCTGCGCCTGTTGCGTCTCGGTCCGTTTGCGCTCGTCGACCGCTGTCGCCAATCGGCGGGCACGCTCACGAACCTCGGCACTTTGCTCGGGATGGGCTTGCGCCCGGCGCAGATAGTCGAGGGCCCGATCGTCATCGCGGGCCACCGGCATGCGCAGCGACCAGATCTCGCCCAGGCTGAAGAGGGCTGCTGCATTGCCCAGTTCGGCAGCCTTCTCGAAATAGTTCATGGACTGACGCCATTCGTCATCGGTCAGCTTGACCGACGGATCGAAGCGCGGCCAACAGCACAGGGTCAGCGCAGCTCCATTCCAGGCCGCAGCGGCCACTGCGCTGGATGCCGCCGGATTGCGGGCCGCCTTCTCGAACCAGGCCCGCGCAGCGGCAGCCCACTCACGCGGGTTGCCGGCTCTGCGGCCATCCGGCGAATAGCCTTGCGACGCGAGTCGGACATGTCTTGCGCCAACGCATGCACGGCGAGGACAAGCAGCATCAGGCACGCGATCAAGCGCGAGCCATGGATGGTACGGGGCGTCGGGCAAAGCTGCAGGGGGCGATCGAACATGACTGGGCAGGGATCGTAGTCGCCCGGGGCGGGCTGCGCTGATGATCGATCCGAAGCCTGCAAGTATCCGCGACATACCCTGGAGGACCCCTCAGCGGTCCGCCGGCGGGCAGCAGGCGGGGATGTGCGGCGCACTCGGCTGGTTGGCCTCAGCGTTTGGTGACCGCGAGGCGATGGGCTATACTTCGCGCCCTTGCCCGACGCCAGTCGGGCGCTGTCTGCGACAGCACGGCCAAGTAGCTCAGTTGGTAGAGCAGCGGATTGAAAATCCGCGTGTCGGTGGTTCGATTCCGCCCTTGGCCACCACAAATCCACTGATTTTTACAGTTTAATCAATCGCTTACGAAGCCGCGTCGCATAGCACTTAGTCGACGAGTGAGAGATGAGTTGGCTGCATCCCAACGAAATCCCAACGCAGAGCCAACCGACGCGATGAAGTCATGCGCTACTCGACCCGCGAGGAGCGCATCACAGTGGAATCCATACGCAATACGCCGCTGCGCGGGGGTCCGACGCCACCATCAGCGATCTCGGCACGCAGTCATGTGATCAATGGATTGCGGACTGCGAGTGCAGGAAACCTGGAGAAATCGCGGTCGGCCGACCACAACTCGACCACTCCGTGCGAAAGGCAGATCGCGGCGATACGCGCATCGTGAATAGCGCCGCCGCGCGCTTTGGCCGCCAGTGCCAGCGGCTCCAGTTGCTGCAAGTAGTCGTCGGCCTCGGAGATGAACACAAGGTTCGCTACCGTTTGCAACGCGCGCAGTTGAGCGAATGCTGTGTTGGAGGGCGTGGGGGTCTTGTAGATGCGCGGATGTGTGACGACCGCGAAGAACTCGTGCGCACACGGCCAGGGAATGGCCCATGCCCGGGCTCCCATGGCGAGCGACTCCAGTGTCAGACGCGCGCGCTCGTGGAAGGGCGAGTCCGTGCGGTGCGCATAAACGAGGATGTTGGTGTCAACCGCGATCATGGTAGATCTCGTCGCGCATCGTCTCCCAGCGGGCATCCGCGAACTCCGGCGACAACCCGTCACCCATGAAAGGCTGCACTGCAAAAGGCGCTGCAGGCTTGCGCCTGCGCTCCCACAGCGCCAGGCGCAAGCCCTCTTCGATCAGCGCCTTGAGCGTAGAGTTTTCGCGCCGCGCAACCGCCTTGCTGCGCTCCAGAAGGTCGTCTGGCAGTTCGATCGTGGTCTTCATATGGCTTACCCATATTTATAATATGGACAGTATGGTAGCCGGAGTTGTCATCGTCAATCAATCCGCAAACGTGGCCGGATGCAGGCTAAACTGTGTCATTAGTCTCGTCGCATCGTCACTGTCCGCGCTACAGTTCTAGTGGGCGTGACAGCTTGGCGCGCTCAAACTAATTCACTGCGCCTCAAAAGCCCACATGAATCCACCCCAATCCGCCTACCCATCACTTCGCTGCACAGCGCCGGACAGGCGTTCCTTGCTTCGCGCGGCGGGCGCGCTGGGAGCGCTCACTCTGGGCGCCCCAGTATGCGTTCGCGCGCAGGCCAGCGCGCAGTTCACGATCGGTGTCCTACCCAACGTGAGCGCGCGCATTCTCTTTGCGGCCTATCAGCCGATGCGCGAGCATTTCGAGCGCGAACTGGGTCAGAAGGTAGAGATTGCCACCGCACCCGACTTTCGCAGCTTCAGCGAGCGCACCCTGAAAGGCGAATACGACATGGTCGTGATCGCGCCGAATCTAGGTCGCGTCGCCACACTGGACGCAAACTGGGAATTGCTCGCAGTGTATGACCCGCGCATCCCCGCGCTTGCGGTCGGCGCCATTGAGAACACCGACAACAGCCCTGCGCAGCTGCGTGGCAAATCCGTCGCTTTGGCCAATCCTCAATCATTGGTGGCCCTGGTCGGATTGGACTGGCTACGCAGCCAGGGCCTGCAGTCGGGCGTTGATTTCAAGACGGTCGTGACGGCCAATGACGACAGCCTGGGCGCGGTGCTCAGAAGCGGCGAGGCGCCGATTGCCATCATGAGTCGCGGTGAACTGCGGGCTAAACCGCCCGAAATGCAGGCCAAACTGCGGGTCATCCACGAAATTGCGCAAGTGCCTGGATTTTTTGTGATGGCCAATCCGAAGCTCGATGTTGCACAGCGTCGCCGTCTTCGGTCACTCGTCCAGGGGTTTCCCGCGACGGAAGACGGGCGTCGCTTTCTTGGCCTGTCCGGTTTCACCAACATTCGCGAAGCGACTGAGGCCGATCTGCGCTTTCTCGACCCCTATAACGACATCACTCGCCGAGGGCTGGGCCTGAAACCCTGAGGACGAGGCAGTATCAGCGAATGAGCAGCCCCGTTCGCACGCCATGCACAAGCGCGGTGCCCACGTGACTGAACGCCGCTTGACTCTGGCATGGCCATGGCAGACATGGCTCAGGCTGCGCCTGAGAACCCGGATGCTGATCGTGGGGCTCCTGCTGCAGGGTGTCGCGTTGGGTCTGATGGCCCTGGGTGCGATGGCGCTGATCGACCAGCATCTTCGACGCGAAGCCCAGCAGCGCATCGAACAGTTCGGTCCCTTCATGAATGCCGCGCTCGCTACGCCCATGGCGCAGCGTGATTACGCCTCTGTAGCAGCGATCCTTGCTGAAAGCCGTGAGGCACGCGGATTCGAATTTCTGACTGTGCTGGATGCCGCTGGTCGAACGATCGCCAATGTCGGCGAAGCCGAACCGGGCGCGAAGCACCTCATCGAAAGCGAAGTCACGCTCGAGCTGTCCGGACAACGACTTGGGCGCGTGCATTTCGGGATGTCGCTGGAACCTTTCGCGCAAACGCGCGCTAACGCCGCCCGCGTCATGGGCGTCATTGCGCTGGTCGTACTCGGGCTGAGCTCCGGAATGCTGGTATGGCTCGACAACACCCTGACCCGCCCATTACGCCTGCTGGAAAGCGCGGCACGCGAAGTGCATGCAGGCCATTACGCGATCTCTCTCCCCGTCCAGCGTCAGGACGATCTCGGTATGGTGATGCGCGCCTTCGATCGCATGCGCACCGAGATCGAGCGCAAGGTATCCGAACTCACCCATAGCGAAGCACTGCAGCGCGGCTATCTCGCTGAATCGGTCGCGCAGCAGGCACGCACCGCTCAGGCCTTGAATGCGGCGCAGGAAGCCAACCGCGCCAAAGCGGCATTTATCGCCAACATGAGTCATGAAATCCGCACGCCGATGAACGCGATTATCGGGCTCACGGACCTGGCGCTCGATACACCGCCATCGGCGCAGCAGCGCGAATACCTGACGCTGGTGAGCGCATCCGCCGACAACCTGCTGACCATCATCAACGACATCCTGGATTTCTCCAAGATTGATGCCGGACGCATTGAACTTGAAATTCGCCCCTTCGTATTACGCGATCTGGTGCAGCGCATCGCGGGCTTGCATGCTTCGTCAGCTCAGCTCAAAGGGATCACGCTGCAGGTTGACCTCGCCCCAGACCTTGCGCCGGCCTTTCTGGGTGATGCCCTGCGCATCGGTCAGGTGCTCAACAACTTACTGGCGAACGCCATCAAGTTCACCGAGCAGGGTCAGGTCCACTTGCAGGTTCTGGCAGACCCAGCGAATGATCCCCCGCAGGTTCAATTCGCCGTCCGTGACAGCGGCATCGGGATCGCACCGGAAAAATTGAGCGACATTTTTGAACCGTTCCTGCAGGCCGACACCTCCATCACCCGTCGCTTTGGTGGCACAGGACTGGGCCTGACCATTTCGCGCAAACTTGCGCGGGCCATGGGGGGTGATCTCAATGTGACCAGTGTGGCAGGCTCTGGCAGCGTCTTTACGCTCTCGGTGCCGTTGAGCGTCGCAACCTCGCATGACGCAGTCACTGCATCCTCCACCATGGTGAGCGGATCACCGTCCCCGGGGCCCGCCTTGCGTTTGCTGCTGGTGGAAGACAATCCGATTAACCAGGTGCTGGCGAAAACGCTGCTTGAGCAGGCCGGACACACCGTGCTCACTGCAGCCAATGGACGCGAAGGATTAGCCCTATGGCAGCTAGGCGGTATCGATACCATCCTGATGGACGTTCAGATGCCGGTGCTCGATGGCTTGAGTGCGACGCGCGCGCTGCGCGAGATTGAACGCCAGCAAGGCTTGGAGCGTACACCGGTCATCGCCATGACCGCCAATGCGATGACCGGCGATCGTGACCAGTGTCTGGCAGCCGGCATGGATGATTACGTCGCCAAGCCGTTCAGCCGCCTCGAGCTGTGGGGGGCTCTGGCACGTGTTCAGCCTCTCAGGCCAGACTCAGAATGCGCGTCCAGTGGGCAGGCTCTACTGGGGTAATCGACAGGCGATTGCCACGACGCAGCAAGAGCATGTCGGCCAGGGCGGGATCGGTGCGCAACTCGGTCAGTCCGATGAGCCGCGTCTTGCGCTCAGCCCGTACATCCAGCAGCAACCAGCGCGGCGACTCGGGCTTGGAGGCAGCATCGAAATACGGTGAGCGGGCATCGAACTGCGTCGGGTCCGGTCGCACACCCGAAGCCACGCGGGCAACGCCTGCAATGCCTGGCTCGGCACAACTCGAGTGATAAAACAGCACGCCATCGCCCACGCGCATCGCATCGCGCATGAAATTGCGCGCCTGGTAATTGCGCACCCCGGTCCAGGGCACCGTACGATTTGGCGCGGTGAGCGCGTCATCGATTGAGCACTCCTGCGGCTCGGACTTCATTAGCCAGTATTGAGCGGCCATGACCCACGCGTGCGTTGCAATTGACTACGCATGGTAACGCGCCAGCGCGCAGGCGGATCGGATCGCTCATCAGTTAAACAGGCACCTGATCGGCCTGTGCGAAGGACTTAGGTCTTAGGACAACCCACTGTCTGAGTCACCAGGATCTCCTGATCCGTGCCCATCTGCATCGCCTGACTGAGCGCTGCGCGATCGAACCAGGCACGGACAACTGTTGAGAGCCCCACCGAGGCGCAGTACAGGTAGACGTTCTGACAGATGGCACCGGCCGCCACGTACGCATAAGCCTGGCGCTGAGCAGCGGGAACGAGGCTCATGCGACGGTAATCGGCCACAAGGATCAGATCCAAAGCAGCGTGGTCGACAAAGTCCTGATAGCCGGTCACGCGACGGACATCTTGTTGGACCGTGGCGCGCAATCGATGGCCAACAGGCTCGTAGAGGAACAGCCCGTTCGGTAACGCCACATAGAGATCGAGTTCCTGCGCATTCATGGCACTGGGTGCGGTATGCCCCTGATCCTTCGCACGGTTGATGCCGTTTGCAGCCCACAGCAGATCGGACAGCTGCTGAGCATCCAGCGCTGCCTCTGAAAAGCTGCGCTGAGACTGGCGCTTACTCAACGCCTGCATCAGGGGCAGACCCCCCTGAAGGCTTGGTGCAGGCAACCGTGGCGCCAGACCCGCAGGCGGCTCAGGCGCGGCAGGTTTGACTTGACCCATCAGACCGAGCGCCAATTTTGTCAGCGTTCCGGTGTGCAGACTCATGGCAAGGCCCCTGTTCAATGATGCGCGCGCTGCGAGATGTGATCCTAAGTAGGCCAGCCCTCTGAGCATTGACTGCTCTCACCACAGTGTCACCAGGCGCGCGGTGGTGTGCTTCGATCAGTAGTGCGGCGGCCTCTCATCGCCTGAGGGGCCGGACGTGGCCGAGCCAGCCTGCTGCACCTGCTCTCGAAGTCGGATCAACTCATGCATGAGCTGATCGATTTGGCGCTGCTGCCCGATCACCACGGCATCCAATCGCTCCACCAGATCCTCGGTGAATGCGAGCTTGATTTCGAGTTCGGTCAGACGTGCTTCGGTCTGGCTTTCAGGGTCGGATGTCATCGGTTCCAGTCCTTTTGCATTTCCAGAAAAAGGAACGAGGCTGACCAGGTGATCAGGATCAAGCCGGTGAGCGCTTCGACGCCAGTGAGATAGCGCAGATATCCATGGGCCACAAGATCACCATAACCGACGGTGGTGAAGGTGATGAAGGACAGGTACGCATAGTCCATCAGTGCCCCATGGCCGGACGGCTCGCCAACCAGTCCACCGATCCCCTCCACCCGCAGGGAGATCAGGTAGCCGAGTGCAAACAGCCAGATCTCGATCACATGTGCGATGAAGATAACGCCCACGCCTAACAGCACCCGGTAGCGCGGCGTGATGCCCACCTCGGGCAGCCTGCGGGCCAGCTGATACAGGACTTCGTAGTGCAGCAGGATCGCGGTCAGCACCAGCACCGAGTTAAAGGCGAACACCGCCAGAAGCGGAAGCGCAGTGCTCATCGATCGGTCTGCGTGACGCCATGGCCACGCGCCGTGCTCGGCTTGGCGCGACGCCCAATGCCGCGACCACCCAGACCCGGAACGAGCAGAAACAAGGCCAGGCCGCAGGCCGCGCCTGCCGCAGATAACGCAAAGCCGGCGAGGTAGTGGCCGGTCAGGTCGTAGAGCGCTCCGCTGCCCCACGAACCCAGGGCACCGCCAGTGCCCATGCCGAACAGGACCGCGCCATAGATGCCGCTCTGACGACCGCCCGCGAAATTGCGCGCTGACAACGTGGCGACCAGTGGCCCACGCGAGCCCTGCATGGTGCCAAAGAGGAGCACGAACGCGCCGATCAGCCACAGGGTCGGAGACTGACTGACGCCTGCCAGGGCGACCGTGCCGGCAATCGTGGCCCCGTACGAAATCATGGCGACCTTCACTTCTCCGATGCGCTCAGCGAGCACGCCAGCACCGATCATGCCCACGATCGACACCATGCCCACGGCGCCAAAGATCGCGGCAGCGCGCAACGGCGGCACACCCGACTCCACGAGATACGCCACCACCTGGACCATGACCGCATAGGTGCTCAATGACGTGAAAAACATGACGGCAAAGAGCGCCCAGAAGACCGATGTACGCATGGCGCGCGGGATCGTCCACTCGGTGGTCCCCGCGGCAGCCGCGGCGGCCTTGCGTGCATGCATGACCTGCGGCGAGCCGGCTGCTATGCGTCCCCAGGGTAGCACCAGCACAATCGCCATCGCCACGAAAATGCCCCAGCCCATGGTGCTGTACGCACCGCGCCAACCCAGTCGGTCAATCAGGCTCTGCGCAATCGGTGCAAAGAGAAAAATGCCCGTTCCGAGCGAGGCTGACAAAATGCCCATCGCGGTGGGCAAGCGGGCCTGAAACCAGCGGCTGACCAGACTGCTGGCGGGGACCATGCCGATCATGGACGCGCCGATTGCACTACCCAGCCCGACCAGCAGATACAGCTGCCACAGCGAGGTGGCCGAGGCCGACAGTACACAGGCCAGCCCGTACAGACCCAGGCCCAGGCCATAGCAGATCCGAGCGCCCAGTCGGTCGAAGATCATGCCCGCCACAGGCGACACACAACCCAGGCCCAGCATGTACACCGAGTAGATACCGGTCAGCGCGGCGCGATCGACGTTGAATTCGCGCGAAATCGGCAACAGAAAAATGGCGAAGGTTTCTCCAATGCCCCGGGACACCAGGCTGATCAGCATGCACACGACCAGCACGCTCAACGCGGCCCGCTTCGCGGACGCATCCGGCGGCTCAGGAACGGTAGGGGCGCTGAGGGGAGAGAAAGACGGGGGCACACCGGGACGGTACGCCCTAGGCCGCATGATGTGCAACACAGGTCGCATCAGACTGGAACCGCGTGCCAGCCATCAGGGACTCAAACGGCGCAGCGTGGCCGCGCCGAGAACGCCAAGGCCACTACACCACTCGCTGGCCGCAGCGATCAGCGACCAGCGAGTGGCAATGCATCGATGAATCAGTACGTCAGGTTGATCTGCAGCACGCGGGTGGTGCCGCTGATTTCATTGCCCACCACCAGGAGGGGTTTGCCGTTGGGCGACGAAATGGCCGGAATGAAGGTCAGGCCTTCAGGTCCACGATCGCCGGTGGCCCCGTTGCGCGTGGCGTTGAAGTAGGTCACAAGCGTGGGCGCTGAGGGTGTCGATACGTCATAGACCATCACACCGCCCACGCGCTCCAGTGCCACGAAGGCATAGGTCTTGATGCCGAAGCTCGCTGTAATGACCGTCTCAGGCTCGGGGCCCTTCGAAGGGCTGCGGTCGTCCAGGGTGTCATTGTTGTTGCTGGCATTGAACTTGACATTAGACAGTGCCGTGGTGGCCCTTTCCATCTGGTCACCGGAGTCGTAGACCGGCTTCAGTGCGGCGTCCCAGATCGTGAAGGATCGTCCGCCGAAGCTGTAGAGCTCATTGCACTGACCCGCAGCGTTCTTGCCGGTCTGGCCACCGTTAGGCGTGCTCGTGATTCTGAGTCGTCCCAGATTGGAGTCAAAGATCAGGTTGGTGGCATCCGGAAAGACAGACGGATCCAGACCGTTCGTGCAATAGGTTCGAACCCGCGTCTCTTCATTGAAGCCAGGCCAGTCGGCGCGTGCATCGCCCTCGTTGGCAGTGATCAGATAGTTCTTTCCGCCCACCGTGTAGCTGGCAATCCCGTCGGGCAGATACAGCCCCTTGACCTTGGGCTGCACGATCTTGACAGCCGGGGTGCCGGAGTTGGTGTTGGTCCCGCCATCTTCGTCGCTCACATCCATGCCCATGCCGGCCATGGTGTGGTCCTTCGTGCCCAGCGCACTGACTGCCGTGACTTTGGCGGTGGCAATGTCCACGGTGGCGATGGCGTTGTTTTCCTGCAGCGTGACCCAAGCCGTGGTGCCATCCGGGGACACGGTGATGTACTCAGGCTCAAGGTCCTGCGCAGCATTGGCATTCGGACCGAAGATACGCACGCCTGCCGCGCGCAGCTCGGCTTCCTTGCCGATCCAGGCCTTGAAATCGGCCGTGGCCACGGTGGGGGGTCCGCCGCGGTTGAAACTGATGATGCTGATCGAACCCTCGGGATCAACCGAATCGGCCAGACCGTAGCTGTTCGGCTCGCCTTCGTTGGCCACCAGCAACTTCATGCCATCGGGCGTGAAGGTCAGCATGTCAGGCAGCGCTCCGACGGTGACCGTATTCAGGATGGCCAGCGATGCCGCATCGATAAACGCGACCTTGCCTGCGCTAGTCTTGGGGTTGGCCTGTACAGCAACCGCCACCAAGCCGTCATAGACCGCAACACTGTTGACGCCGTCCCCAATCGAGGAGACCGAGATCGTCGACACCTTGGTCGGCTTCGTGGGGTCGGCCATGTCCAGCACATCGAGGGTACCGGCAGCGCCGTTCACCACGAACAACCGACGCGTTTTTGCGTCATAGGCTGTGATCTCTGCAGCGCCCGCTGCACCGCCTTCGTAACTGCCAATAGAGGCCAGGGAGAGCGCAACCGGGGTGGGCTCAACGGGATCGTCTCCACCACAGGCGGAGATGAACAGCGACAATGAGAGCGTGAGACAGAACAGCGCTGCAAGCAGTGAGACTCGCCGAAAGCGCGTTTCAATTGGCATGGTGTATCCAGAGGGTTGGAGAGTTCAGGCGACCCTCTTGCGAGGACCTTTGACACTTTCCTCAACCGCCATGACAGACACGTTACCCTTGCATGAAGTTTGGTGTCGTCTGGATGACTGAACGATGACGCGGTACAGGCCCTTAGCGTCGGCTCCACAAGGTACGCCCGCCACCGTCATCGATGATGCGCAAAATGCGGCCATCGTCGGTCATGCCATAGCGACCGATACGCGTCCACTGACCATTGGCCCGCTCGATAAACAACGACCCGTCACGTGCGCGCCATCGTCCGCGCTCTGCACCGCCCCCCGCTCCCCCGTCAAACGACCAGCCAGCGCCGCCACCGGCAGCACGTCCACGGGCATACGCCACAGTACCGTCGGCACCCAATGCGAGGAGCTGTTCCGAAGCCAATGACGCACCCGAGCTCACGATGACATCCTGACTGCTCCAGCGCCCGACGAGCCGGGGATCGCCACCCACCTCGGGCGCATCAGGCACGGGGGTGCGCGAAGGGGTGCCCGCGCCGGAGGACGCAGACTGCGAGGGCACATTGCTCACACGGCGGAACGCGAGAGGCAGACGCGCTGCCTGCTGTTGCGGGCCAGCCTCCTGTTCCAGGACAAGGGACATGGAATCCTGACGCACCTGGATTTCAAAGCTGCCCTGTCCTTCGGGGGCGCTCGCCGCGCCTCGCGCGCTGTCGCCCTGAGCCGTCCCGGAAAGATTGGCAATGAGTCGGCCCCCAGACTCAATGACCCCCGATACGGCGTTGCCACGCACCTGTAAGCGCAGGGTCATTGATCCGCCCGGCAATTCGGTCTGCCAGGTTCCAGCGAGCGACTGCGCCCACGCACCGGGGGCCACTGCGAGACAGACCCACATCAGGACCATGCGGACCAGGCGATTTGGAACTTGAAACATTGGCGCACTCGATGATCAGCTGATCGTCCAGTGTGACGGCGATCACGCATGATGAACAGACCCTGCGTACCAGTACCAAGCGCCACCTCAGGATCCTCTCGATTCCCCGTGAGACTGCAAGTGAAACGCTGCGCCCAACCCATTAGCGCCCTATGGCAGACTGGCCCGTTGGCGCCAAGCAGGGCGCGTGCAATACACACAAGGAGACGCACATGAGCTGGCAACCGGAGCTGGACGAACTCGAACGCCGCAAGGGATTTGCACGTGAAATGGGCGGCGCAGACAAGGTCAAGCGCCAGCACGATGGCGGGCGGCTCACGGTGCGTGAACGCATCGACGGCATACTGGATGCAGGCTCATTCCGTGAGGTGGGCACGCTGTCGGGAATTGGCGAATACGACGCCACCAATTCACTCACCGGTGTAACACCTGCCAATTGCGTGTTTGGACGCGGCGAAGTAAACGGCCGTACCGTGGTGGTGGTCGGTGACGACTTCACCGTCCGTGGCGGCTCAGCCGATGCGTCAATCAGTGCCAAGCCGCTGATGGCCGAAGAGATGGCTCAGGAGTTTCGTCTGCCGATCGTGCGCATCATCGAAGGTTCGGGCGGCGGTGGCTCGGTGAAGACCATCGAGACCAAAGGTGCGGCCAATCTGCCCGGTGGCGTGGGCGGCACGCGCGGCTTTTACATGATGACGGCGAATCTGGCGCAGGTGCCGGTGGTCGGCATCGGCCTGGGGTCGGTAGCAGGTCTGGGCGCAGCGCGCCTGGCTTCGAGCCACTTTTCGATCATGAGCAACAGCTCGGCCATGTTCGTGGCCGGCCCGCCGGTGGTGGCGCGACTGGGCCAGCCACTCACCAAGCAGGAGTTGGGCGGCGCGGACATCCAGACCCGCAGCGGGGCGATCGACAACGCAGTGGAGACCGAGCAGGAGGCCTTCGAACAGGCGCGCCGCTTCCTGTCGTATCTGCCCTCGTCAGTGCATGAGACGCCGCCAGTGACCGCATGCACTGATGACACCGAGCGCACCGATGAAATGCTGCTCAAGGTCATTCCGCGCAACCGGCGGCAAATCTACAAGGTGCGCCCGATCATCGAGTCGGTCGTCGACCAGGGTTCGTTCTTCGAGATGGGCCGCAATTTCGGGCGCTCGATCGTGGCGGGGCTGGCCCGCTTCGGCGGACATCCCGTGGTGCTGTTTGCAAGCGACCCGTATCACAACGGCGGCAGCTGGAATGCCGAGACCTGCCAGAAGGTGGTGCGCTTTGCCGACCTGGCCGAGACCTTCCATTTGCCCGTGGTGTATCTGATGGACTGCCCGGGCTTTCTGATCGGCCTGGAGGCAGAAAAAACCGCGACCATCCGTCATGGCGTGCGCGCCATGGCCGCGATGAATCAGACCAGCATTCCGTGGTGCACGATCATCATGCGCAATGCCTATGGTGTGGCGGGCGCAGCCCACCAGCCCGGTGCGCGCCTGTCGCTGCGCTATGCCTGGCCATCGGCCTCATGGGGATCCTTACCCCTTGAGGGGGGCATTGAAGCGGCCTATCGCGCCGATATCGATGCGGCCGACGACAAGGCCGCCAAGATGAAGGAAATCGAAGACCGCCTGAACAAGCTGCGCTCGCCGTTCAGATCGGCCGAGAAGTTCTGGGTCGAAGAGATCGTGGACCCACGCAAGACGCGCTCGCTGCTGTGCGAATTTGCCCGAATGGCACAACCGGTCCTCACGCCAGGAAAAGTCTCTTTTTCGATGAGACCCTGACGGACTGAGGCTCCGTTTCGCTCCCGGCACCGACCATCCGGTCGCTGCCGGGGCGACAAGAGGTCTGGCGACAGGCACGGTGTCGGTCCATGACCGTCCTGACCTCGCTGCGCCTTGCGCGCTGTTACTCCTTCAGTCCAGTCAGCGGCGCGCCATCCTGCCTGCTGCCGGTAGGCATCGCGTGCGCCTTGCTTGCGGGGCCGGCGATCAGCCAGCCGGTGGCGCCGCAGGTGCCCAATGCAGGCTCGGTGTTTCGGGAGCTGCAGCAAACGCTGCCACCCGTCCTGCGTACACCCGAACCCGCACTCAGTCCCGCGCCGGCCTCTATACCGACCGTTGGTGCTAGCCCCACGCTGCCCGTGCCCATCACTGTGGTCGAACTGGCAGGAACGCTTCCGGCGGGCGTCGAAGCAAGCGAAGTCAGCCGCCTGTTGAGCTCACGCGCGCCATTCGATCGGCTCGATGATCTGAAGGCGTTAGCCGCCGAGATCCAGGCCTATGTGCGTGCGCAGGGCTATCCCCTGGCACAGGTCAGTGTGCCCGCACAGGAAATCACACAGGGAACGGTTCGCCTGCTGTTGACCGTCGGTCAACTGGACGGGCGTGCACTCGCTGTGAATGGCCAGAAGTTGCGGATACGTGAGGATCGGCTGCGCGAGTATTTCGCTCCGATTGCAGCGCCGCAGCAGGCCTTTCGCCAGACCGATGTCGAACGCAAGCTGCTGCTGATCAATGACCTGCCGGGTATCCAGGCACGGCTGCAATTGGCGCCTGGCAGCGCACCGGGCCTGGTCTCGGCCAGCCTGCAGGCGCAGGAAGGGCCAGCGCTCTCGGGCTATGTGCTGCTCGACAACTTCGGCAACGACGAAACCGGGCGCTATCGCGTCACCGCGGCCGCGTACTGGAATGACCCGACCCGGGTCGGGGACCAGTTGGGCGCCACGCTGATTGCCACCAACGAGCGTCTGCTGGCGGGTAAGCTCGATTATTTGCGTCCGATCGGCACGGACGGCCTGATGCTTGGTGCGTCGCTGCTGAAATCAAATTTCCGCCTGGGCGGCAATCTGGTCGACCTGGGGATTCGCGGCGACACGCTGAGCGCCGAGGCCACGCTGGCTTACCCGCTCATCCGGCAGGCACGCTCGAACCTGTGGGTCGGCGCAGGCCTTGCGCGTCGCGAATTCACCACTGAAATGACCGACGTCACCGACGAGGTCAAGCGTGTTCAGGTGGGTCGGGCCGGGTTGCGCGGGGATCGGATCGACGATCTGGGTGGTGGCGGATTCTGGAGGTTCAACCTGACAGGACATGCCGGTCGGCTGGTACCGATCCAGGGCATGTCGATCACCGACTCCGAGTCATTCAGTAAATGGACTTTTGGGGTGGCCCGCAATCAGCGCATCGCCGATGGCTGGTCGATCTATGCGAGTTGGTCAGGCCAGCGTACCCGGGACCTGCTTGACGGTTCGGAGCGGTTCCTGCTGGGCGGCGTAGGTGCGGTGCGCGCCTACAGCAATACCGCCATCGCGGCCGACAGCGCAGACCTGTTCACGCTGGAAGTGCGCCATGAGTTGGGAGCGGTCTCCACCCTGGGCAATCTGCAGGCGGTGGCCTTCTATGACATGGGTCGCACACCGCAGGACCCGCAATTCGAGCTTCAGGCCAACCGCATCCAGGGTGCTGGCGTGGCACTTGCGCTGACCCGTGCAGGTCGATTCCAGACGGTGCTGACGTATGCACACCGCATCGGTCAGTCGACATCGGGTCTGCTGACCGATGACCGTACCAACGGCGGGCGGCTGTGGTTCAGCCTGCTGGCCCAGTTCTGAAGACCCAGTTCTGAAGACCATAAGGCTCAAGCCATCATGATGCGTCTGACCCATTACTCGACCGTCCTGACGATCACGGCGCTGGCGCTGGGATATGCGGCACACGTTGCTGCGCAGACGCTGCCGACGGGTGCGGCGGTGGCATCCGGCACGGCTGTCGTGTCGGCCCATGGCGCGCGCAAGATTGCGATCGATCAGCGCAGCGACCGCGCGGTGATCAACTGGAGCAGTTTTTCGCTGAGCCGCGATGCCCGGGTCGATGTATCGCAGCCTTCAGCGAGTTCGATCTTGCTCAATCGCGTGACCGGTCCTCAGGCCAGTCAGATTGACGGCACGCTCACTGCAAACGGTCGGGTATGGATCGTCAACCCTCAGGGGGTGTACTTCGGCGCAGGCTCATCGGTGCAGGTCGGTGCCCTGTTGGCGTCCAGCCTGTCGATCACGGACGACGATTTCAATGCGGGACGTTTTCGCTTTGCATTGAGCGGTGCGCCGGCTCCAGTGCAACTCGATGGCTCGGTTCAGGTGACAACAGGCACAGGTTCAGTCGTGGCGATTGCGCCCACCGTGACGCAGGGCGCGCAAGGAACGATCCATGCGCCTGGCGGGCAGGTGCAGCTGATTGCGCACGATCAGGTTGAACTGCAGCTCGATGCATCGGGTCTGATCACAGCACGTCTGGGTCTGGCGAGTACGCAGAGCATTCTGAACACCGAGGGGCGCATCACGGTCGACAACGGCATGGTGCTGTTGTCCGCTCAGGGCAGCGCGCATGCGGGCACTGCACTGCTGAAACTGTCAGGGATTATTGATGCAGGCACGGTGACCACGCGCGGTGGACGGGTCTTTCTGGAGAGCACCGGTGAGCTTGAGTTGACCGGACGGATCGTGGCCGAAGGCGCCGGCGGTTCGGTGCAGGTGCGCAGCAGCGATGGAGGGATTCCGGCAGGCAGCAACGGCTCGATTGCCGTGCCTTCAGCCGATCGGCTGTTGACCTCCGTGAGTTTTACCGCCCCGCCTGGGGCACTGACTGCACGCGGTGCTGCGTTGGCGCCCGATGGCAGCGGTCAGTATGAGCTCGCAGCTGCCAAAGCGGCTACCGAGGAGTCGGGCAAGCTTGCCCGCAAGGCGTCAGGGAACTCCCGTGAAGAGGCCACGACCGAGCAGAGTATCCTCGCCCTGGACGCCGATCCTGCGGTCCAGCAGGCAAACGCTGCGATGCCCGCATCGTCGCCTGGCCAGTCCGCAGACAGCAGCAGCGGCATCACGGGGGTGATCGGCAATCAGGGCAATGACAAACTCGTGGGGAACGCGGGCGGGGCAGGTGGTGGGCATCCCGGCGGGCCCTCCAAGCCAGGTGGTCTGACCGTTCCCGACACGCCTGCAACGCCGATCACGCCGGTGCCGCCGGTGGCTGTGATCGATCCACCCACCACACCGGTGCCACCCACTGCGCCAATCCCGCCGGTGGCGATCGACACACCGGTCGCACCCGTGCCGCCGACACCACCCGTGACACCCGTGGCCGTGATCGACCCGCCAACAACGCCAGTGCCGCCCACAAGGCCGGTTTCGCCGGTGGCGATCGACACACCGGTGACACCCGCGCCGCCGGCACCACCCGTGACGCCTGTGGCCGTAATCGATCCGCCCAACACGCCGGTTCCACCCACTGCGCCGATTCAGCCCGTGGCGATGGCTGAGCCAACAAGCACAGCGCCGTCTGGATCAACCGCGGTCCTGTCGAGTCCGACCGTTGCGCAGGCTGCGGCGGGCAACAGCCAGACCCTGCTTGCCACACCACCTTACCGCGGACTCCCGCAATCTGCTTTCGCGTTGTATGACCTGCGCGCCGGCAAACCCGCATGGCTTGGTAATTTCAGAGCACAGATCGATGCCGACCAGATCGTGCTGAGTGCGTCACGCAGCAAGTCCACCCCGGCCGCCGTGTACGTCCCCGCCGACCGAGCAGGCGTTCGCTTTGACCTGCCTGCGCCCGGCGCTCAGTCGCTGCAATACATCGCCCGCCGACAGGGCAACGGCGTTGTGATCGCAGCGCTGGACCCCGCCTCGGCTTTCGCGCTGGATGCACAAGGCAAGGCGATCGCCGCAAATGGCCTGGTGGCGCTGGCACAGCAGCGGGGCACAGACCTGGGCCTGGTGCGATCGGTCAGCCTTGCGGGCGTTGGTCAGTAAGGCGACACCGCGCACAGCACGCCAATCAGCAACGAGGGACTGCGAGCCGCTCGTCTGCCCCAGTGCCTGGCGCCTCAGGCGCTCTTGAGCACCCAGCGATCGCCGTCGACTTGCGCCCGCCCATCGCGTTGCAGCTTGAGCAGGTGGGCGGTCAGCGAGCGGCGCGCCACCGGATGCAGCCCGCTGCCCACGTCGTCGTACACACGAGCCAACAGCGCATCGATCGGGCTCGACCCCAGTTCAGTCAGGGCCTGCACCACCTTGTCTTCACGCCGCAGCCGATGGGCAATGAGCCCTTCAACCACCTTGTGCGGCCGTGCCATGAGAAAACCATGTCCGGGGGCGAACCAGTCAAGATCGATCTTGAGCAGTGCGCGCAATGAATCCAGATACGCCGACATATCGCCATCAGGCGGGCCGATCACCACGGTGGAGGTGCCCATCACATGATCGCCGGTAAAGAGAATTTTTTCGCTTTCCAGCAGCCAGCAGATATGGTTTGAAGCATGGCCAGGCGTGTGCACCGCCCGCAGCACGATGCCCTCATCCAGCTTCAAGCGCTCGTCATGGCTGGGCTGATGGGCAGGCGCGAACGTCGCATCCTGATTGTTCGGAAAATCGGCAATGCGACCGATCACGGGAGCACCCGTACGCCTGTGCAAATCGGCGGCACCTGGTGAATGGTCAACATGGGTGTGGGTCGTGAGGATCCAGCGAATCGGGCCCGGGGCCGACGCGACGATCGCATTGAGATGCTTTGAATCGGGCGGGCCCGGATCGATGACGGCCCACTCGTTGCGTGGTCCGCCTCCGACCAGATAGGTATTGGTGCCAGGCCCGGTCATCACACCGCGATTGTCGGCCGTGACGCGCATGACATGCGCTGACAGGCGCACGGCACGCTCAGGCACGATGGCGTACGAGGCCGTGCCATGGCCTTGCGGATCGAGCTTGCCCACCTCGGCCCACGCGAAATGATCGGGTGCGACCGGCATCATGCCTTCCGGCCCATCGGCGATGCGAGGCGACTTCAGGGCCACCCTGCGCGGCTCGCGGGCATGGGCCATGACATCGGCTGTGCACGAAAAGCCAGTAAGCAATTCCAGCGTCGTCTTGGTCGGGTTAAGCATCTTGAGCTCTTCACCGCGCGCAATCGCCTGCGCGGGCGTGAGCCAGAGTTGCTCGACCAGTTCGACTTCGTCGTGAAACGACTCCTGATCGGTAGGCGCCACCGCAAAGAAAAACCGCGTGTCCCAACGCTTGGGCCGAATCGGCGGCGTGACCCACCGTGCGTGATAGACAATGCGATGCGCAGCGAGCTTCAGACCAAACTGCGTACAGAAAGCATCGATTGTGGCCTCACGCTGATGCAGACGCTGACGCCAGGCAGCCATCTCGGCACTGACTCGGCGAATCGGCTGCCCATCGGGCCCGTGCGCAAGCAACAAGCCCGACTCCTCGAAGCACTCACGCAGTGCCGCCACGTAATAATCCAGCCCGCCTTCGGCGAGCCCCATGCCGGCGCTGGCTGCGGAATCATCCAGCCCCACACAGTGCGGGTGACCGTCACGGTCCTGCGCATCGAGCAAGCCCCCGGGAAATACCCAGGCGCCGCTGGCCTGGTCGCGGCTTTCGGTGCGGCGAAGCATCAGCACTTCGATCCCTTGCTCGCCATCACGCATGACGACGACCGTGGCAGCAGCGCGCAGGGGGCGCGCAACAGGCGCAGCGTCTGAAGCGCCCTGCGGCGCGGAGGGTGAACTGGATGAGCTCATGGCAGGATTCCGTGATCGCGTCGTGTGGGTCAGCGACCGCTGAAAACCGGCGGGCGCTTCTCGACAAACGCACGCACGGCCTCGCGGTGATCGTCAGTGCGTGAAGACAGCACCAGGCGACGCGCTTCGCGTTGCAGGGCGGCATCCAGTTCGATGTGCGCCGCTTCATCGAGGTTGTCCTTGATATGCGCCAGCGCCACTGCCGGGCCGTTAGCCATAGTGCGCGCCAGCGCAAACGCCTCGCTGCGCAGCACATCATCGGCCACGACCCGATTGAACAGGCCGATGCGCTCGGCGCGTGCTGAATCGACGCGGGCCGAAGTGAACATCATTTCGCGCGCAATGGGTGAGCCCACTGCGCGTGTAAGCAGCCAGGCCACGCCGTAGTCACCCGACAATCCGATCTTCGAATAGCCCGCGCTGACGAAGGCCGACTGCGCAGCGATGCGCACATCGCACGCCAGGGCAATGGCCAGCCCTGCGCCGGCAGCCGCACCGGGCAGCGCGGCGACCGTGGGCTTGCGCACCGCAGTAAGCGCACCGGTGAGCAGTCGCTCGCGCTCAATCAGGTCGTTGACCCGCTGATCGTAGGTCCAGTCCTTCTTGTTGCTGTTGTCGCCCATGCCCTTGACGTCGCCGCCTGCGCAAAAAGCGGTCCCGGCGCCGGTGATGAGCAAGGCACCCACGCGTTCGTCTTCACCACGCTCGCGAATCATGCGTCGCAGCGCGGGCGTCAGCTGATCGGACAACGCATTGCGGGCTTCGGGTCGATTCAATGTGATGACGGCCACGCGCTCGCGGATTTCACACAGCAGTTGGGTGGTGCCAGTGTCGATCTGAATGGCTTGCGCCTGAACGTCCTGCGACATGGTGAGTCTCCTGACTTGCGTTTAGTGAGCCGCCGCAGGCAGCGGCAGATCGAGCGTGGTCGTGCGACGCAATTCGCGTCGATAGGTCTTGTCGTCGAAGGGGCGTGCCCGGTGCATGGTGCAGCGGTTATCCCAGATTACGAAGTCATGCGGCTGCCAGATATGCGCATGGGTGAAACGCTCGCGCGTGGCATGCTCGATCAGGTCGCGCAGCAGCAGCCGGCCTTCAGGCAATGGCCAGTCGATGATCTGTGCCGCGTGCGATGCGAGGTACAGCGCCTTGCGCCCGCTGCGCGGCATGGTGCGCACGAGTGGGTGCACCGCGCCCTTGAGGCGGTCGCGTTCTTCCTGTGAAAAATTGAAGCCAAGCACTTCGCGTGAATAGACGATGGAGTGATGCACGCGCAGGCCCTCAAGGCTGCGTTTCATCTCATCGTCCAGTGCGTCGTAGGCCGCACGCATATCGGCGAATTCGGTATCGGCACGGACTGGCGGCAAGACCCGCGCTGAAAGCATCGAGTAGCGCCCGGGCGGGTCTTCGAAGGTGGCATCGGCATGCCACAGGCGATTGCTGATGCCGCTCATGCGACGCCGATCGTCCCCCGCCAGGATCTTGCCGTCGGCACCCACGTTTGAAATGTCGGTGAGCGCCTCATTGCCGAATCGGTTGCGCGTGAGCACTGCGGCCGAAGTCTTGGCATGCAAGGTGCCATCAAAGCGCTGCGCGAAGTCGAGTTGCTCGGCGTCGGTAAAGAGCTGGTTGCGAAAGACCAGCACGCCATAGGTATCCATGCCGGCGCGAATGCGCTCGAGCGTGAGCTGATCGTGCACGGTACGCAAATCGATCGGGCTGGCTTCGCCCACGAAGCAGCCACCGACCTGGCGAAATTCGAGTGTCATGCCTGTCTCCTTGTGTGCATCCAGCCAAGACCATCGGTGGTGCCGTGGGGCACTGCTCCGCGGGCCGGTCGGTATTCGCAACCCACCCATCCCTGCCAGCCGCATTGGGCCGACACCTCGTCGATGACTGCGAACAGATAAGGGTAATGCATCTCGCCCACGTCCGGCTCGTGGCGTTCCGGAACACCCGCCATCTGAAAATGACCGACCCGTCCGGTGGGCAGGTACTGACGGATCTTGATGGCGACATCGCCCTCGACGATCTGGCAGTGATACAGGTCCATCTGAACCTTGAGATTGGCCGCGCCCACCGACTGCACCACCGCATGCGCCTGCGCCTGCGTGTTCAGGAAATAGCCTGGAATATCGCGCGTGTTGATCGGTTCGATGAGCAGATCACGGCCCGCCGAGACCGCCTGCGCCGCCGCCCAGGCAAGGTTCGCCAGATAGGTATCGTGCAGCGTGTCGCGGGATGCCTCCTGCGGCACCAGCCCCGCCATCACATGAATGCGCGGGCAATCGAGGACTTCTGCATAGGCCAGGGCCTGATCGATGCTGCGTCGAAAGACATCCTCGCGCCCGGGCAGACAGGCCTGGCCACGCTCGCCGCGATCAAAATCGCCGGGGGGAGCGTTGAACAACACCTGTTGCAGGCCGTGTGCATGCAGGCGTGCCGCCAGTTCGGCGGGCGCATGGGCATAAGGAAACAGGCACTCCACGCCGGCAAAGCCGTCGTGTGCGGCCGCGGCAAAGCGGTCGAGAAACGCATGCTCGGGGTAGAGCATGCTGAGGTTGGCAGCAAAGCGAGGCATGGCCACGACTCCGTGGGCTAAGTGACCACCGAACCTTACCAGCGCTCCTGCGTGAAACTCGGGCAGGGCGACGATGGGCCTGTCAGGGGCGCATTCAGGTCAGCCCGGCTTCACGCAGACGCCGGTACAGCGTGCGCTGCGTCCACCCCAGGTGTTCCGCCAATTCGCGACGGGTGCCCTGGAAGGCGCGTAGCGTGTCGGCCAGTTCGGCCGGACTGCGCCGGGCGCGCGCACGTGGTGCAGGCTCGGCAGGCTGGCCGGGCGCAGCAAGCGGTGGGGGCAGGACCTTCGCGCCTGCACCATGCAGGGCGAGATAGGATGCTCTGATCTCGCCCTCTTCTGAAAACAGCCGCGCGCGCTCGAGCACGTTGCGCAACTCCCGAATATTGCCAGGCCAGTCATGCGTCTGCAGCAGCGCCATGGCGTCTGGCGCCACACGCACGCGCGACCCGCCAACCGATGCGCTGCGCTGCAGGATTGACTCGACCAGAAGCGGGATGTCATCGATGCGCTCGCGCAGCGGCGGCAAGTGAATCGGAAAGCCGCAGATGCGGTAGTACAGATCCGCCCGGAATCGACCGTCCTCCACCATGCGCTCGAGCGGCTGATGGGTGGCGGCGACCAGCCGGAAATCGGATGACTGCACCTCGACCCCGCCCACGCGACGAAACGTGCCGGTCTCGATGAGGCGTAGCAGCTTGACCTGCATCGCCAGCGGCACATCGCCGATTTCGTCCAAAAAGAGCGTGCCGCCGTTGGCCGTTTCCACAAGTCCGACCTTGCGCGTCTGTGCGCCGGTAAACGCGCCTTTCTCGTAACCGAACAGCTCGCTCTCGAAGAGCGTCTCGCTGAATCCTGAACAATCGACCACCACAAACGGACCGCTGGCCCGATCGCTGGCTTCGTGCACTGCACGCGCAAAGAGCTCCTTGCCGGTGCCCGACTCGCCCTGCAACAGCACCGGCAGCATCGAAGGCCCCACGCGCTGCACGGCTGCCACGGCCGCATTGAAAGCCTGTGATCGACCGACCAGCCCCATGGCGGTTGGCCGGGCAAACGCACTGCGCACGGTCTGCAAGCGCTCAACGAAGGCCACTACTTCACCGGACTCGTCCAGGATGGGTCGCAGGGCCACATCCACATGCTCTGCGCCGCGCGGCGTGTGATGAATATGCAGGACCCGATCGGTGGACTTGGATGCGAGCGCCTGCTGCATGGGGCAGTGCTCGCCCGCCTGGTCGCACGGCACATCGTAGCCATGCGACACGCTGTAGCAGGTTCGCCCCACGCAGGGCTGATCGGCCAGTCCGAACTGGCGACGGTACGCGGTATTGGCGGCCAGGATGGTGTAGCTGCGATCCAGGACCAGCATGGGCTGCGGGTCGTGCTCAAGATAGGCCACCAGGGCCTGCACGCGGTCGGTCGCCATGACCCCCGTCTCAAGGACCGGGGCAGGCGAAGCGGCGGGGGTGGGGGATTCGGACATCGTGGCTGAAACCTTGTAAGGCTGGCTGTAAATCGATGCGCCGATCGGCCCGCCCATCGCTCGCTCATTGGGCCGTCAAACAAGCCTTCAAGCAGGCGATGGCGGTCCAGCGCACTGCCAGGATACTGCCATATCACTGCCAATGACTGCCAACGTCACGTATGGCGGCTGACAGAACCTGTCATCGCCTCAGCCGCTCACATCGAAGACTCCGTGTTGAAGTGCGTGCAGCATGCAAAAACCTGTTTTATTTCAATGGGCTGCGCCAACCCCCACTTTGCCGACACAACCATGGCACGCTTCTTGTATCTGTACAGGCATTCGCCGCAAGGCACTTTCAGCGAAGGAGCACCAACATGACCACGAACGAAGGGACCCTGGATCGGACACTGCGGGTGGTGGCTGGCATTGCGCTGATCGCATTGGCCTGGAGCGGCACGATTGGCGCGTGGGGCTGGATTGGCCTGGTGCCCCTGGTGACCGGCGCGGTGGGCGTGTGCCCCCTTTACAGCATGCTCGGCATCCGGACCTGTCCCGCGCCCCGCTCATGAGTACCGCACGCGCCGCCATGCAGGTCGAAGCCTTCTTCGACCCTGCCACCTCGACCGTCAGCTATTTGCTGAACGACCCCGCCACCAGGCAGTGCGCCCTGATCGACACTGTGCTGGACTACGACCCCAAGTCGGGGCGCACCCGGACTGACAGCGCCGACCGGCTCGTCGCGCGGGTGCGCGAACTGGGCACGACCGTGCAGTGGATCCTGGAGACCCATGTCCATGCCGACCATCTTTCGGCTGCGGCCTATCTCAAGGACACGCTGGGCGGCCAACTGGGGATCGGCAGTCACATCCGCACGGTGCAGACCGTGTTCGGGCAACTCTTCAATGCGGGCGACGAGTTTGCACGCGATGGACGCCAGTTCGACCATCTCTTTGCAGACGACGAGACCTTCAAGGTAGGCAGCCTGACCGCGCGGGCACTGCATACGCCCGGCCACACACCCGCCTGCATGACCTATGTGGTCGAGGACGGACACAGCACGACCGCCTTTGTGGGCGACACGCTCTTCATGCCCGACTACGGCACCGCGCGATGCGATTTCCCGGGCGGCGATGCACGCACGCTGTACCGCTCGATCAACCGGGTGCTCAGCCTGCCTGCGGAAACTGTGCTCTACATGTGCCACGACTATCCGCCCAATGGCCGGGCGGTGCAGTACAGCACCACAGTCGGCGAAGAGCGCGCACACAACATTCACGTGAAAGACGGGATCACTGAAGCCGCCTTCGTCACGATGCGCGAAGCGCGCGATGCCAAGCTCGACATGCCGGTGCTGCTGCTGCCTTCGGTGCAGGTCAACATGCGCGCCGGCGAGATGCCGCCGCCCGAGGCCAATGGCGTGCGCTACGTGAAGATACCGATCAATGCGCTCTGAGGCCGCGTCCATGCGGTCTGCGGGCAGCCCGCTGCGCAGCGGGCTGCCGATGCTGCAATGGGGGCGTGCATACGATCGGTCGACGTTCATCGACGACGGGGTTGCGGCACTGATCGTGACGCTCATGCTCATCCCGCAAAGCCTGGCCTACGCCATGCTCGCCGGGTTACCGGCCCAGGCCGGCCTGTATGCCAGCATCGCGCCGCTGATTGCCTACGCGGTATTCGGCAGCAGCCGGGTGCTGGCCGTGGGGCCGGTAGCTGTCATCTCGCTCATGACCGCCACCGCAGTGGGCACGGTGGCGGTGCCCGGCACGGCCGAGCATGCCGCTGCAGCACTGACCCTGGCTGCCCTGTCAGGCGCGGTGCTGCTGCTGATGGGCGCATTGCGGCTGGGCTTTGTCGCCCATTTTCTGAGCCACCCGGTGACCTCGGGATTCATCACGGCCTCGGCCATCCTGATCGCCGCAGGGCAGCTCAAAACGCTGCTGGGCGTCAAGGCGGAAGGCCACACGCTGCCGCAGATCCTCGCGTCGGTCGCCGCTCAGTGGTCCAGTGTGCATGGGCTGACGTTGGCCGTCGGCGTGGCTACGACCGCGTTCCTGTTCTGGGCGCGATCAGGGGTACGTCCGGCGCTCACCCGCCGCGGTGTCAGCGCGCGTTCCGCAGATCTGGTGGCCAAGGCGGCGCCGGTCGGTGCGATCGTGCTCAGCACCGCCTTGTCATGGGGGCTGGACTGGCAGGCTGCCGGGCTGAAGGTAGTGGGCTCTATTCCAGCAGGCATGCCGCCACTGACCTTGCCCCATTGGGACGCAGACCTGTGGCGTGCGCTCGCCATGCCAGCCGTGCTGATCTCGATTGTGGGTTTCGTGGAGTCGGTCTCGGTCGGGCAGACGCTGGCTGCACGACGGCGCGAGCGCATCGAGCCCAATCGCGAGCTGGTGGCCCTGGGCGCAGCCAACCTGTCGGCGGCGCTCACAGGAGGCTTTCCGGTGACCGGCGGGTTCTCGCGATCGGTGGTCAATGCCGAGGCGGGGGCACGCACACCGGCTGCAGGCATCTTCACTGCGGGCGGTATCCTGCTTGCGTCGCTGCTTCTGACGCCAGCCTTGCGCGCGCTGCCGCTGGCGACCTTGGCCGCAACGATCGTGGTGGCGGTTCTGTCGCTGGCCGACCTGGGTGCGCTGAAACACACCTGGCAACAGGGCCGATCGGACTTTGCTGCACTGCTGGTCACGCTCCTGAGCACGCTGGTGATTGGCGTAGAGATCGGGCTGGCGACCGGCGTGCTGGTCTCGCTTGCTTTGCACCTGCTGCGCACCAGCCGCCCGCATATCGCCGAAGTGGGGCGCGTGCCTGGCACCGAGCATTTTCGTAATGTGCTGCGCCACGAGACCGTGACGCACCCGCAACTGCTGTCGCTACGCGTCGACGAGAGTCTGTATTTCGCGAATGCCCGGAACCTGGAAGATCACATCAACGCCGTGGTGTCGCGACGGCCTGAACTGGTTCATGTGGTCCTGCAATGTTCGGCGGTGAACGACATCGATGCCAGTGCGCAGGACAGCCTGCAGGCCATTGACCAGCGTCTGCGTGAAGGCGGCATGACGCTGCACCTGTCCGAAGTCAAAGGCCCCGTGATGGATCGTCTGACCCGCTCAGGCTTTCTGAAGCATCTGAGCGGACGGGTCTTTCTCACGCATCATCAGGCCGTCGAGGCACTGACGCCTGTTGGCTCGGCGAGCACGCAGACTGCCGGGGCATCCGCCCCTGATTCACTTCAAACCCACTGAGGATTCAACCATGACATTGGACTGGGAGCAGTTCACACCCGGATTGTCGCTCGCAGGCGGCCTGCTGATCGGCTTAGCCAGCGCGCTCTATGTGCTGGGCAACGGCCGTATCGCAGGCATTGCGGGCATTCTGGCCAGCCCCTTGCGAACGATCCTGCGCGGCGACAGCCTGGGCCCGGAGCGTGTGCGACTGCTGTTTCTGGCCGGGCTGCTGGTTTCCGCGTGGGTCTGGCGTCTGTTCGCACCGCTGCCCGAGGCGCGGCTGGATGTGGGCACCGTGGGGCTGGTCGTTGCGGGCCTGCTCGTGGGCGTGGGCGTACGTCTGGGCAACGGCTGCACGAGCGGTCACGGTGTGTGCGGACTGAGCCGGTTCTCGTTGCGCTCACTGGCCAATGTCATCGCGTTCATGGGTGCCGGAGTCGTCACCGTGTTCGTGCTGCGTCACATTTTTTGAGGAGATGAACATGCGAGGCATTCTGGCAGCAGCAAGCGGCCTGATCTTTGGCCTGGGACTGATCGCGGGCGGCATGACCGACCCCGGCAAGGTCAAGGGGTTTCTGGATATCTTCGGAAAGTGGGACCCAAGCCTGGCGCTGGTCATGGGCGGCGCCATTGCGGTGGGCGTGTTCGCCTTTGCTGCGGCGGCGCGCCGCAAGCTGTCCTGGACCGGCGATCCGATCGATCTGCCGCGCAGCACGGTCATCGACGCCCGCCTGTTGCTGGGGGGCGCGCTGTTTGGTGCCGGCTGGGGCATCGGCGGGTTCTGTCCGGGGCCGGCCCTGGTGGCACTTGGCAGTGGTCTGCCGGCTGCTGGAATATTCGTGGTCGCCATGCTGGTGGGCATGGTCATCCACGATCAGGTCATCGCGCGGATTTCCTGACGCCTCACTTACTGACCCAACCGACCGGCCTGGAAGTCCAACAAGGTTTGCCTGATCTGGTCGGTGGTGTTCATCACGAACGGGCCGTACTGCACGATCGGCTCACGCAAGGGCTCGCCGGCAATCAGCAGCAGGCGTGAGTCCGCCGTCGCGCTCACGCTGATGCCGTCGCTGTCCGGGTCGTTGGCCAGGATGGCCATGCGGGCACGCGGCACTTCGGTACCGCTTACTTGCACGCTGCCCCTGTACACGTAAATGAAGGCGTTGCGGCTGGCTGGCAGCGGCTGCTCGAAACGAGTCCCGGCAGGCATCTGAAGGTCGAGGTAAAGCGGCTGAGTGCCCTCTCGCTGCACAGCCGCAGACACCCCATGACTGTGCCCGGCGATCACCACCACCCGCACGCCCTGCTGAGTGAGCACGCTCGGCAGCTCTTCATGCTGAAAGTCCCTGTACCAGGGTGCGCACATCTTGTCGCGGCCCGGGAGATTCAGCCACAACTGGAACCCTTCCATCAGACCATCGCGTTGCTCGGGCAATTCGGAATGAATCACGCCACGACCCGCCGTCATCCATTGGACAGCGCCTGGTTCAAGCAAGCCTTCATTGCCCACGCTGTCGCGGTGCCGCATGCGCCCGGCAATCATGTAAGTGACGGTTTCGAAACCTCGATGCGGGTGATCGGGAAAGCCTGCGAGATAATCGTCCGGGTTGTCGCTGCGAAATGCATCCAGCATCAGGAACGGATCAAGTCGACGCTGCAGCGATTGCGTGAGCACACGATCGAGCTTCACGCCCGCGCCATCGGAAGTCGGCTCGCCCGCCACGAGTCGCTCCACGCTACGCGGGCAATTCAGGTTCAAGGCAGACGTTTCGGTCAGGCGATCGGGTGCGTTCATGGCGGTCGATGGATGTCGGTGAGAGCGGCGAGCATAACGAGGTCCATGAAGGACTCACGAGATGACCTACACAGGGCCCCATGATTGTGTCGGTAATGTTGCGCACCCTGAACCAAAGGGTTACAGTCCCGCGGTCTTTTTGGCGCAGTGCATTGACCGTCGTTGACTGAACACCACCGCACAGGGAGCCTTGTGGGTAACGATTCCCGCAAATTGATTCGGATCGGCAGCGCCTTGGGCGCCCTTGCGGTGACCGCTGCGACCGGGTTCCACGCCATGCAGATGCGCCAGACGATCCAGCAGGAGGAGCGCGAAGAGCTGCGCGTTGCCGCCCGGGTGATGTCGCTGTCGCTGAATCGCGCGATGGTGGTCGCGCAAGAGGTGCTCGAGCAACTGGACCTGCTCGTGAGCGCCCTGCCTGCGGGGCAGATTCAATCGCTGGACGCTACGCTGCAAAGAGAGCTGCGCGATGAGCCGCTCGTGCTGGAGCTGGCAATCGTGCATCAAAACGGGCGCATCGTGGTCTCGTCCGAGCCTGGACACCGTGATCTGGATGTGTCGCACCTCGGTCTGAATGCGAATACGCCCGCAAATTACAGCGGCATCCGGATTGCCGGGCCTTTTGGGGGCAAGGGCATTGGATCGGCGCCGTCTGGACAGGCAACCGACGCGCCCCAAGGCAAGCACCTCGTGGTCTGGTACACCTTGCCGAAGCATCCTGATCTGCGCGCCATTGCGGTCATCAGTTCCGAGCGACTGAGTGCGGAACTGGCCGGGTTGAGCACCGTACACACAGGTGGCTTCAGCGTGCTGACAGACCAGGGCGCACAAGTGGTCTGCAGTGACGAGAGCATGAAGCCCGAAGACAAAGCGGGGCCGCCAGCACACCCGGTCCCGCCCGCATTAGTCAGGACCAACTTCAATGAGCGCCCGGGCGACACCGCCGCCGAAATCGACGGCTGGCTCACGCATGTCGCTTACGCGAACGATTTTCCGCTGCGCGTGCAGGTGCATGCGTCGCAAGAGACACTCAACGCGCGCTGGATGGGGACCTTGCGCGGGCCGTTGGCGCTGCTGACACTGATGCTGGGCGGACTGCTCTATTTCGGCCGGCTCGCTTCGCGCAATGTAAACCTGCAGCTGCAGGCGCAGGCACAGCAACGCACCAGCGAACAGCAACTTGCCAACATCGTCGATCACGCGGCAGACGGGATCGTCACATTCGGCATGGACGGTGTGGTGCGCCGATATAACCGGGCGGCAGAGTCCATTCTTGGAGTGGATGCCGAGCAAGCCCTCGGACGTCAGCTCGGCGACTTGTTTCCACCCGATGAAGTCGCCAAACACCGACACCTCTTTTGGCAATACGTCGAACACTTCGACGATGTCCCTGAAGTGGTCAGGCACTCGGCGCGGATTACCCGATTGGACGGCCGCCAGGTGGAACTGGAGTATTCCGCCAGCCGTTATTCAGAGGGAACTGAGCGATTCGTGACAGCGATCGTGCGTGACGTGTCCGCGTCGAAAGAGGCAGAGGGGCGGTTCGCAGCGCTCTTCATGCAATCTGCCGATCCGCAGATGCTTTTTTCACTACCCGATCGCGTCATCCTCGACTGCAACGAAGCTGCAGTCGCCCTGCTGGAAGCGGGTGATCGCACACAAGTAATCGGACGCACCGCATACGAACTCATTCCGACCACACCCAATCCGGATGGTCTGGACTTGAGCGCCGAACGCATGCGCGCAGGCCAGGAACGGTTAAATCAATCGGTCGAAGCCCAGCCGCGACGCCAGATCACGGCGCGCATTCAGACCTTTGCCGGCTCCCTGCTCATGGTCGACCTCAGCGGCTCCCAAGTGCGTCTCGGCGGGCGGGTCACTCGCCTGCTGACCCTGCGCGACCTTACTGCCGCGGAGCGAGACGCAGCGGAACTGCGCAAGGCTCAGGTGGCTGCCGAATCGGCCGCACAGGCCAAGGGTCGATTCCTGGCCGTCATGAGCCATGAGCTGCGCACGCCCATGTCAGGCATCATCGGCATGATCGACATGCTGGGTGAAACCCGCATGGATGTAGAGCAGACCAAGTTCCTGAGCGTGCTGCGCAATTCATCCCATGCGCTGCTTGGTGTGCTTAATGATGTGCTCGATTATTCGAAGCTCGAGGCGGGTCGGGTCGATCTGGAGCAGTTGGACTTTGATCTGGATGCGCTGGTCTCTGGCGTCACGGCCGTTCATCGCGCCACCGCTCTGCAACGCAACACGACGCTGAAGGTCGATTGGAGCAGCGAGCCGATCAGGGCGCTTCGCGGAGACCCCACACGGCTGGCTCAGGTGCTGCACAACCTGATCGGCAACGCCGTCAAGTTCACTTCAAACGGCACCGTCGTGCTCAAGCTGCAGACCCTGTCTGACAGTCACGGGCAGGTCACGCTCACGGCACAGGTGCGCGATACCGGGGTGGGCATGGCACCCGAGGTGGTGGAGTCGCTCTTTCGACCCTTCTCGCAGGGCGATGCCTCAACCACGCGTCGATTTGGTGGCACCGGTCTGGGCCTGGCGATCTGCCGTCAACTGGTGATCGCCATGGGCGGCAACATCGATGTGGAATCTGCAGCGGGACGCGGCTCCGCCTTCAAGTTCAACGTGACGCTGTCCCGCGCAATCGGCATGCCTGACCCAAAAGCCGATCCCCTTTCACCGACTGTGGTGCCCCAGTCCCAACGCAGCCTGCGGCTGCTTGCGGCCGAAGACAATCCGACCAACCGCCTGCTGCTGCAGATGCGCCTGCGCAAGATGGGGCATCAGGTCGATCTGGTGGAGGACGGCGAGCAGGCCGTCGAGGCAGCGCGCTTCGGGCACTACGATGCGATTCTGATGGATATCCACATGCCGGTTCTGGATGGCGCGGCGGCGACCCGCGCGATTCGTGCGCTGCCCGAACCCAACGCCAGTTTGCCCATCATCGGCCTGTCGGCCGACGCGCTGCCCGAGATGCGCGAGCAGCACATGGCCAGCGGTCTGACTGCCTATCTGACCAAGCCCATCGACTGGTCAGGACTGGCCAGACTGATCGAGTCGACCGTACCGTCCGATCGGGGCACGCCGATCGAGGCTGCGGTGCAAAGCACTGCCGATCCGACACCCGCAGGCGTATCAGCCTCTGAGCGGCTTGACGCACCCCATGTCGACGCTGTGCGTAACGAATTCGGTGCTGACAATTGGTCGCTGATTGCGCAGGTGTTCTGGCCTCGCGCCGATGCCGACCTGGCGGCCAGCGTCCAGTCCACGGCGCAATCTGATCGCAGCGCCCGACGGATGGCGGCCCATAGCCTCAAGGGTGCCGCCACCACCCTCGGGTTTCATTCGCTCGCGCAGGCAGCGGCCAACCTGGAGCACTGCGACGACGGCGCGGCGCCCGCTGCCCTGGATGCGCTGCGCAAGCAGTTTGCAGCGACGGCAGCCGACTGGCGCTCTGCCGCGGAAGTGGTGCATTGAAACAGACTGGTGATTCCCCGTCAGTCGCTGACAAGCGAGCAGGTCCGCGCACAGATCGTCGCGCATGCCTGAGCGCGCTGGCTGCGCTGCCCTGGATCGCACAGCCCCCAATTGCCCGCGCTCAGTCCGACAGCGCACTCGATGTGCCCTTCGTGACCACGCCTCAGACCGTGGTCGACGCGATGCTGGCGCTGGCCGAAGTGGGTCCGGGCGATCGACTTCTGGATCTGGGCTCAGGCGACGGTCGCATCGTCATCACCGCGGCGCAGCGCTGGGGCATTGAAGCCACGGGCGTGGAAATCGACCCTGCGCTGATCGAACGCGCTCGGGCCCAGGCACAGCGCGCAGGGGTTGCAAATCGTACGCGGTTCATCGAGGCTGACCTCTTCAAGATCGATCTGACACAGGCCACGGTGATCACCATGTACCTGTTGCCCGATGTGAATCTGCTGCTGCGCCCCCGCCTGCAACAACTGCGCCCCGGTACACGGCTGGTCTCGCACGACTGGGACATGGGCGACTGGGAGCCCGATCGCACGGTGCTTGTCGATGCGCCAGACAAGCCTGTGGGTCTGCGCAAACAAAGCCGTCTGATGCTCTGGACGGTCGGCGGGCAGCAACACTCACGTCCGATGCGCTAGAGTGCGCATCGATCGCGCCCGGATCGCCCGGCGCGCCGCCTCGGAGTGTTGCCATCATCGGTGCGTTTGCCATCCGTCCTGAAGTGCTTCGGCTGATCCTCACCGCGCTGGGCGCGCTGCTGGTGCTGTGGCAGCGTCTGCTGGTGCCCGTGCTGCTGGGTCTGCTGGTCTATGCCTGGAGTTGCCTGCTCGCTGATCGCCTGTCGCGTCGGTTCGGGACCGGGCGCGGGGTAGCGGCCGCAGCTGGCGCCATCGTCGGTTTGCTGGTGTTTGCTGCGTTCTCGGGCCTGCTGACCTGGACGGTCGCGCTCGCCTCGGGCGAGGAATTGCGCACCTTCCTGATGCGCATCGAGGACTCACTCGATACCCTGCGCGGGGCCCTGCCCCAGTCTCTTGCACAATCCATCCCGGAAAATCTGATCGAGCTGCGCGCGCAGATCTTCGGATGGCTGCGCGACCATGCGGCGAGCCTGGGCGGGCTCACGGGCAAGGTCGCCCACGGAGTCGTACAAGGCATCTTCGCGATTCTGGTCGGTGCCATGGCGGCCGCGGCCACTTGGAGCCCAGGTTTGTTGATGTCCGAAACACGGTTCATGGGCAGGCTGCTGCTGGTCCTGGAGCGTGTGGTGCTGGCACAAGGACGCATTGCGCTCTTCAACACCAGCATGACCGCGCTCTACCTCTTTCTGATCCTGCCCGCCTTCGGTTTCGTGCTGCCGTTTCGGGGGTTGCTGTGCCTGTTCACGCTGGTTACAGGCGTACTGCCGGTGCTGGGCAATCTGCTCGCCAATACGCTCGTGATGCTGATCTCGCTGGCCATTTCACCTTGGCTCGCCGTGGCGTCCCTGGCGTTCCTGATCCTCATTCACAAGACCGAATATTTCATCAATGCCAGAACGGTTGGTGCCCGTGTACAAGTGGCTTCGTGGGAGATCCTGGCGGCCATGCTGACGGGTGAAGCGCTCTTCGGTGTGCAGGGCCTTGTGGCTGCACCACTGCTCTTTCCGTTCTTCAAACGCGAAATCTCGCGCCTGCGGGATCCGTCAAAACACTGACCGACATTCGGGGCTCACAGCCAGGCATGGCGCAGCACGAGCGTACCGATACGCTGCGGCGTCATCGAACGCGAGCCTGCGGGTGCCGTGAATTCGAGCGTTCTGAATTCCAGTCCCACATCGACCCAGGTTTGGGCGCCCAGCGCGACAGACGCGCCGGTCATGACGTGTCCCACGGCGTTTTTATGGCGCACCAGCGACTCATAGCGCCTGGTCGGCCCGTCGATATATGCCTGATGCGCGACCGCAAAGGCCTCGGCACCGAGCCAGCCGAACCAGCGCCGGGTGGACGTGCCAGGCAGCTGAATCTCGCCAGGCCAGCTGGGGGCTGACGGCGGCCCGGCAAACCGCAGCATCAGCCCGCCGCTGGCCTGCGTAAGCGGGCGCCCGACGATCACCGCAGTGCGGCTGACCAGGTCGAACTCGGGAACACCCAGCGGGTGGGCAGCCAGTCTGGACCACGCAAGCTGTGCCACCGGTTGCGGACCCACCTGCAAGTCAAATCCCAGCGCCTTGGGCTGGTTGAGAATGCGGTGCACGGCATTCTGGAGCTGCTCGCCCAATGCAGCCGGACCCAATACGCCTGCCTGCAGCGACAGCGTCTGGCGGGTGCGCGCGCCATGCGCCGCCACGCTCAGACTGCCGTACAGCGAGGCGGCATA
>DGIT01000140.1:54393-89175 GCA_002386465.1 Burkholderiales bacterium UBA4615
GCTGCACCACCAGGACATGAGGCGTGCGTCCGGGGCGGCCGAATCGACCGGTGCGGCCGTACGCAGGAAGAGTCCGCTCGTATACCAGCGTTCAAGCGATCCTGGGGTAAAAGCGAGCTGATCATTGTCGTGCGCAAACTCCACCACCCGCGGCACAGAGGCTGCAGCAGGAGTCGCCGCGTCGGCTGAAGGCGTCTGGGCCGTGGCCAGACTAGGTCCGAAAATGGCTAGTAAATGCAAGACCCCCTGCGCGATGGCGGTTCGCATGCGCAGCATGCTCGGCCGATGGGTCAGGCATCGGGTCGTCGAGCGGGCTGGGTACAGCCCTGTTGCGTTCACTTCGCGGCCTCGCGGGCCCGTTGCTCCAGCGTTTCCCACTGCTCGAGCCACTCCATCAATTGCGTCTCGATGGCCTGCAGACGGACCTGATCGGCCCGCATCGCCTGGGCATCCCTGCGGTAGTACTCGGGACCATTCATTGCGGCCGTGAGCGCAGCCTGCTCGGCCTCCAGGGCCTCGATGCGCCCAGGAAGCTCCTGCAGATCGCGCTGCTCGCGAAAAGACAGCTTGCGGGGCCGCTGTGCAGCCTCACGCGAAGGCTGCACAGCGGTGCGCTCACCATCGCTTCTCGCTCCATCGCCGCGGGCAGCGCCGGATGGCGTGCTGCCTGCGCTCACCGCATCAGCCAGCGGCTGCGGGCGCATACGCAGCCAGTCGCTGTAGCCGCCCACATACTCACGCCAGCGACCTTCGCCCTCAGCCACGAGCACCTGCGTGGCCACGTTGTCAAGAAACGCCCGATCATGGCTCACCAGCAAGAGCGTGCCGCCGTAGCCCTGCAGCGTGTCTTCAAGCAACTCGAGCGACTCGATATCGAGGTCGTTGGTGGGCTCATCGAGCACGAGCAGATTCGCGGGGCGCGCAAACAGCCGCGCCAGCAGCAGCCGATTGCGCTCGCCCCCGGAGAGGGTGCGAACGGGCGCCTGGGCACGCCGGGGCGAAAACAGAAAGTCGCCCAGGTAGCTCATCACATGCTTGCGCTCGCCGCCCACCTCGATCCACTCGGAACCCGGGCTGATCGTCTCGGCCACCGAGCGCTCGGGGTCAAGCTGCTCTCGCATCTGATCGAAATACGCCACCTGCAGTTGCGTGCCCAGCCTGCGCGTACCGCGATCTGGCTCCAGCTCCCCCAGGATCGTGCGCAACAGCGTCGACTTGCCCGCGCCGTTGGGGCCAATCAGGCCCAGCCGATCACCCCGCATGATCGTGAGCGAGAGGTCATCGATGATCGGGCGGCCATCGAAGGCCTTGCTCACACCTTCCAGTTCGGCCACCAGCTTGCCGCTGCGTGCGCCTGCATCGAGCGTCATGCGCACCTGCCCCATGCGCTCGCGCCGGGCATCGCGGTCACGACGCAGTTGCTCGAGCCTGCGCACCCGGCCTTCATTGCGGGTGCGGCGGGCCTCTACACCCTTGCGGATCCAGACCTCTTCCTGCGCCCAGAACTTGTCGAAGCGTCGCGCGGCTGTGCGCTCGGCGGCCAGCTGATCGGCCCGCGTGCGCAGGTAGGTCGAAAAATTGCCGGGAAACGAGCGCAGCACACCGCGATCCAGTTCGACGATCCGCGTGGCCACACCATCCAGAAAGAACCGGTCATGCGTGACGAACACGGCCGCGGGCACCCGACGCAACAGGCTTTCCAGCAGCTCGATACCCGTGATGTCCAGATGGTTCGTCGGCTCATCAAGCAGCAGCACATCGGGCTCCAGCGCAAAGGCCAGCGCCAGTGCTGCACGCTTGCACTCGCCACCGGAAGCCGTCGCCGGATCCGTGTTCGGATCCAGGCCGAAACGCTGCATGAACTCGGCCAGTCGGGCCTGGACCCGCCAGCGCTCGCGTTCATCCTCGATCTGCTCCAGTGCACCACGGGCCACCAGGCTGTCATGCATCGAGCCGGCCTGCGGCAATTCCGGCTCCTGCTCCACGGCCGCGATGCGCAGACCATCACGACGCTGAAGTAAACCGTCATCCAGCGCAATGCGCCCGTGGATCACCGCAAGCAGCGACGATTTGCCGGTGCCGTTGCGCCCGATCAGACCGACCCGCTCGCCAGAGAGCAAGGAGAACGCGGTCGCGTCGAGCAAGGGCAGGTCGCCAAAGGCGAGCTGGGCATCGGTCAGGGTCAGTAAGGAAGAGGCGCTCATGTCCGGCGGCACGATACCCGAAGTTCGGACAAGTCCGCCGGAGCCCCTCGCTATACTGCGCAGGTTCGCCCAAGCCGGTATTCGCCCTACGGCGTGCCCGTGTGCAGCCTGCTCAGGTGCGTCACGCCGCTGCCTTCATTCACTGCGCTCCCGTTCGCATGCCCACTGCCGCCCTGTGGCTGATGTTTTGTTCGCCGTTCGCGGGCGCAGCACTGCTGTGGGCCTTCGAGCGGGCCAGCGTGCGCACCGACCCCGAGCGTCGCTTGCGCCTTGCAGCCTGGCTTGCCGCTGCCTTTGCCGCGCTGGCCGCGGGGGCGCTGATCAACCTGGCGCCAGCGGTGATCGCAGGCGAAGTGCAGCGCGTGCGCATCGATTGGCTGCCGGTCTTCGGCGTGGGCCTGGGATTGCGTCTGGACGCGCTGGCGCTGATCTTTTGCGGCCTGATCCTGGGGATCGGGTTGCTGGTGGTGCTCTATGCGCGTTACTACCTGAGTGCGCGCGATCGCACGGTCTGGTTCTACACCCTGCTGCTCGCCTTCATGGGCGCCATGCTGGGCATCGCCCTGGCCGACAACCTCATCATGCTGGGCATCGCCTGGGAGCTGACGAGCCTGATCTCGTTTCTGCTGATCGGCTTTTGGCCCTCTCGCCGCGATGCCCGTGAAGGCGCGCGCATGGCGCTCACGCTCACCGGGGCTGGCGGGCTCGCCCTGCTCGCAGGTCTGCTGCTGCTGGGCTGGATCGCCGGCAGCTGGCAGCTTGATGACGTCCTGAAGGCTGGCCCCACAGTGCGCGAGCATGCGTGGTATCCGGTGTGCCTGGCGCTTGTGCTCGTGGGCGCAGCCACCAAGTCTGCGCAATTTCCTTTTCACTTCTGGCTGCCGCAGGCCATGGCGGCGCCCACACCGGCATCGGCTTACCTGCACTCCGCGACCATGGTGAAGGCCGGCATTTTTCTGCTGGCGCGGCTGTACCCGGTGCTCTCGGGCACCGACCTGTGGTTTGTTGCGGTCACGACCATGGGTGCCGCCACGCTGCTCGCGGGCGCGTGGCACGCGATCTTTCAGCACGATCTGAAAGGGCTGCTCGCCTACTCCACGATCAGCCACCTCGGACTAATTGTGATGCTGTTGGGCCTTGATTCACCCATGGCGGCGGTGGCTGCAGTCTTTCATCTGCTCAACCACGCGACCTTCAAGGCCTCGTTGTTCATGACCGCCGGCATCATTGACCACGAGACCGGCACCCGCGACATGCGCAAGCTGCAAGGCCTGGCCGGCCCCATGCCAGTGACCGCCACCGTGGCGATCGTGTCGGCGGCGGCCATGGCAGGCGTGCCCTTGCTCAACGGTTTTTTGTCGAAAGAAATGTTTTTCGCTGAAACGTTGGCCATTGAAGGCCACTCGATTGCGCGACTGATCATCCCCGCCGTGGCGGCACTGGCTGCAGCCTTGTCGGTGGCCTATTCGGCGCGCTTCGTTCACGACGTGTTTTTCAATGGCGCTCCGCATGATCTGCCGCGCGAGCCGCACGAACCACCGCAGTGGATGCGCCTGCCGGTCGCCTTGCTGGCTGTGATCTGCCTGCTGGTGGGGCTGCTGCCGGGTCTCACCATCGGCACGCTGCTCGATGCCGGGGCGCGCGACATGCTGGGCCGCGATGTACCGACCTATTCGCTTGCCATCTGGCACGGGTTCAATGTGCCCCTGGTGATGAGCCTGCTCGCGCTGGCGGGCGGTACAGCGCTCTATTTCTGGCTGCAGCGCGGCGCAGGCACCGGATGGCGGCAAGCCCGCGGACTGCACGAGCGCGATGACACTGCCGGTCTGGGGCAACGTGGATTCAACAGCGTGCTGAACGCAGCCGTGGGCACTGCGGGTCATCTCGATCGCCTGCTGAGCGCAGGGGGCGTGCGTCGCAGTCTGGTCCTGACGGTCACGGCGGTCACGCTGGCACTGATTGCGCCCTGGTCGCAAACGATCGGGCCACTGGATGGGCTGGCCGAACGCGCCAGCGCAGTCAAGGCATGGCAGCTGTGGTCGCTCGATCATTGGCTGCTGATGCTGTGGCTGCTGGCTGTGGGCGCGGCGGTTTGTACGGTGGTCCTGTCACGGCACAGGCTGGCCGCATTGATATGCATGGGCATCGTCGGCCTCGTGGTCAGCCTCGTCTTTGTGGGCCTCTCGGCACCAGACCTGGCGCTCACGCAATTGCTGGTGGAAGGCGTCACGCTGCTGCTCATGATGCTTGCGCTGCGTTATCTGCCCGCACAGTCGGGCACAACCCCAGATCACGACGCCCGCAAGCTGCGCGATGCGGCGCTGAGCGCAGTCACAGGCCTCGGTTTGGGTGCCATCGCCTGGGCCATCATGATCCGGCCGTTCGAGTCGCGATCCGCGCATTACCTCGAGCGGGCCCTGCCTGAAGCCGGCGGCAGCAATGTGGTGAACGTGGTGATCGTGGACTTTCGCGGCTTCGACACTTTCGGTGAAACCATGGTGATGGCAGCTGCCGGTTTGGTGATCCATGCGCTGCTGGCAGGCCGCACGCTGCACGCAGTCAACAGTCCGTCGCGCGAGCCAGCCGGATCGTCGGAAGCCCAGCGGCCGCTGCTGCTCTCGGTGCTCGCCTGGGCCGTGCTCCCCTTCGCACTCATGGTGTCGGTCTATTTCTTCCTGCGCGGGCACAATCTGCCTGGGGGCGGCTTCATCGCGGGTCTGGTCACAGCGATCGGGCTGCTGCTGCAGCAGATGGCGCAGGGCAGAGAAGACATACGGGATGCATCAGGCGGCGGGGCACGCGACGCGTCCTTGCATGCAATCAGGCGTTGGCATCAGTGCATCGGCGCGGGGCTGCTGCTCGCCGCACTCACGGGCCTGGGCAGCTGGCTGGTGGGCTACCCGTTCCTGACATCGAGCTTCGGTCATCCGGTCCTGCCGGTCCTTGGGGAACTGCCCATCGCCAGTGCGGCCGCCTTTGATCTCGGCGTCTATCTGGCCGTGGTGGGCGCCACACTGTTGGCACTCACTGATCTTGCCCGGTTGGCACGCCCAGCCGATCGCCACGCGCGCTCAGCGCATGGGCATGGGCATGGGCATGGGCATGATGACTCCGGCACGGCTGCGCTCGGAGAGCCTCGCTGATGGAGCTGCTGCTCGCCAGTGCCATCGCAGTGCTCGCAGCCACGGGACTGTATCTGCTGCTGCGCCCGGGCAGCTTTGAGACCGTGCTGGGACTGACCCTGCTGTCCTATGGGGTGAACCTCTTCATTTTTGTCATGGGGCGACTGCAGGTGGGCCGTGCGGCCATCTCGGGCACGCCTGCACCGGTTGCCGATCCACTGCCTCAGGCCCTGGTTCTGACCGCGATCGTGATCGGTTTTGCCATGACTGCTTTGCTGCTGGTGCTGGCCGTGCGCACGCATGCAGCCCAGGGGCATGACGGTATCGACGCTGTACTCGCGCATGACGATGACGAGAGGCAGGGCGAGCAGCACACTGACCTGAATCGCAGCGAGGCGCCACCGCACGCAACACGGGTCGATGCTCACGGGCCTGCGCAGCACCACAGCACGGGCCAGACATCGGGTCACACGTCATGAGCGGCAGACCGTGAATCACGCCCCGATCGTGCCCGTGGTCCTGCCAGCGCTGGCCGCAGCCCTGATGCTGCTCGACCGGCGTCTGGCCGCGCAGCGCTTGCTGGCATGGGTCGCCACGTTGCTGAGCGCAGGATGCGCGGCCTGGATGCTGGCCCTGGCCGCCGATGGCTGGCGCGGGGTCTATCTGGTCGGCAACTGGGCTGCGCCCTGGGGCATCGTCCTGGTGGTCGACCGGCTGTCTGCGCTCATGCTGGCGCTGACCGCAGTGCTTGCAGTGGTGGTGCTGCTGGCATCACACCGGACTGATGCAGCCAGTGAGCATTTTCATCCGCTGCTGCAAGTGCAGCTGATGGGGCTGAACGGCGCTTTTCTGACCGGTGATCTCTTCAATCTCTTCGTCTTTTTCGAGGTCCTGCTGATTGCGTCGTATGGACTGCTGATTCATGGGGACGGACGCACCCGCATCGGTGCCGCACTGCGCTTTGTGGCGCTGAACCTGCTGGGCTCCGCAGTGTTCCTGCTGGGTGCAAGCCTCTTGTACGGACTCACAGGCACCCTGAACTTCGCAGACCTCGCCCGGCGCGTTGCCGCACTCAACGCACCCGACCGCGGCCTGGCCCAGACCGCCGGAGCGCTGCTCCTCACGGTCTTCGCCCTGAAGGCGGCCCTGCTGCCGCTGGGACTGTGGCTGCCGGGCACCTATGCCGCCGCACAGGCGCCCGTGGCCGCGCTCTTTGCCATCATGACCAAGGTCGGTGTGTATGCCGCGCTGCGAGTGCTCTCAGGGGTCTTCGGCATGGGGCAGGATGGGTTGGCCAGCCCTCTGCTCACGGGCCTCACCATGCTCGGATGCGCTGGATTTGCACTCGCTGCCTGTGCCAGTCTGGGCGCAGGCAGCCTGCGCCGGCTGACCGGATGGCTGGTGGTCGCCTCGGCCGCGCTGCTGCTGCTGGGCGTGGGCTGGGCCAGCGAGCAGTCTATCTCAGCGATCCTGGTCTATCTGCCGCACACCACGTTGTCTGCAGCGCTGCTGTTCCTGGTTTGCGGTCGACTCATGCAGGTGCGCGGAGCAGACGGCGACGACCTGCAAAGCGAATCGCATGCCCGTCAGTCTGTGCCTGGCGTGTATTTCGCACTGGGGGCGGTCGCCATGGCAGGCCTGCCACCGTTCGGGGGGTTCATTGCCAAGGCCATGATGCTCACGGCAACGCTTCCTGAAGCTGAGGTCATGAATCACCCCACCGCAGGCATGGCGCTTGTGTGGGCGGCTGTGCTGACCGGTAGCCTATGCGCCACGATCGCACTCGCCCGGGCCGGCACCCATCTGTTCTGGTCGGATGGCGCAGTCAAGGCTGTGCAAGGCGCCGGGAACGCGCCCGCGCAACCCGGCCGGCGCGACACCGCCGCAATCGGACTGACCCTGATGGCGCTGACAGGCCTGGTCATGGCCATGGCACCGATGCAGCATTATGCCCAGGCCACTGCACAGGAATTGCTGGAGCCTTCCGCGCTGATCGAACAGGTGCTGGGCACGTCGCAGCAACCGAGCCCGCACACCACGCCCCCGGAGCCGGTGCCATGACCCCACCACCCGCGCCCGGCGAAGCTGCCGAGACACCCATGCCGAGCCCGCACTCCGTGGCACGCCAGCGTCCAGGCATGCCGACCGGCTGGCGCGCGCGCCTGCTGCCACGACCGCTGCTGGCGCTGGCCTTGTGGCTCACCTGGCTGATGCTGCAACACAGTCTGGAGCCCGCGCATCTGCTCGGGGGGGCATTGCTTGCACTGGTGCTGTCGGCATGGGCGGGGCCGCCTCCTCGCGCCGTGGAATCAATCTCAGCATCGGCATTGCCCTCGGCGGCAAGGCCTGATTCTGCCGAGTCATCGCTCGCAGCAGCCCGCCAGCCAACCCGTTTCGATCGACTGCTCATTGCGTTGCGTCTGATCGGCGTGATCCTGAAGGACATCGTGCTCGCCAACCTGCAGGTCGCCCGTCTGATCCTGGGGCGACAGGAACGTCTGACCCCGGGGTTCGTGACGGTACCGCTGAGGGTGCACGATCCACGCGCCGTGTCATGCCTGGCCGCCATCATCACCATGACGCCGGGCACGGTGTCGGCCGAGCTCTCCGACGATCGCACACAGCTTCTTGTCCATGCGCTCGATCTGCATGACCCGGAGGCGCTGGTGACCTTGATTCGCGAGCGCTACGAGCAACCCCTGCTGGAGCTGATGTCATGATCCCGCACGCCCTGAACCTTGCCCTCATGCTGTTCTCGGCCGCCATGCTGCTGGCGGGTTGGCGTGTGCTGCGCGGCCCGGAGCCGCAAGATCGCCTGCTGGCACTGGACGCGCTCTACACGCTGGCCATGGCCATCGTGGTCATCCTGGGTATCCGCGTGCAGTCACGGCTCTATTTCGAGGCTGCGCTGGTGATTGCGATGCTCGGGTTCGTCGCGACCGCCGCAGCTGCGCGCTTCCTGTCGCGCGGCGACATCATCCGACCCGACTGAGCCACGCATGACCACCGAAGCGCTCGCAAGCACCGTCGCCCTGTCCCTGCCGGTCTGGCTCGACCTTGCCGCCAGTGTGTTGCTGGTGGCGGGCGGCCTGTTCGCGCTGCTCGGATCGATCGGGCTGGTGCGTCTGCGCGACTTCCCCATGCGCCTGCACGCCCCGACCAAGGCCAGCACCCTGGGGGTGGGCGGCACGCTGCTCGCCTCAATGCTCTGTTTTGGCTGGTGGGAGGGCCGCCTGCCGGCTCAGGAGCTGCTGATCACCGTGTGGGTGTTTTTCACCGCCCCCGTGACGGCACACTTGCTGATTCAGGCGCATCGGGCCCGTCATCCGATTGCCACAGACGCGAATGACGCGGCACCCCGGCCAGCAGAAACGCCATCTGGTCGGACAGAATCCGCCGATTCGCCAGAATGAACGCCTCGTGCCGGTTCGGCACGTACGGCACGTACAAGAGGCGCATGCCTGCAGCCTCTGGCGTGCGATTGCCCTTGCGCTGATTGCAGGCACGACACGCGGCGACCACGTTTTGCCAGATGGTCGCGCCGCCACGCGAACTGGGCGTCACATGCTCCATCTCGAGCGAGGCCGCACTGAACCGTCCACCGCAATAAGCGCACACATGACGGTCTCGCGCAAAGACCATCGTGCGCGTGAGCGCGACCCGATCACCATTGCCGCGCACTTTCCAGCGCGGGCCGTCGATCGCAATGATGGCCGCAATTTCCAGCGTCGATTGACGCCCCTGCAATCGGCTGAAGCCACCGTGCAGCACCGTGCGCGCTTCGCCCAGCTCCCAGCGCACTTTGCCGCTGGCGTAGTAGCCCGCCGCGGCTTCGTGGTCGATCCATCGCACCGGCATGCCGGCAATATCGAGAGCCAGGACATCGTGCATCAGGGTACCCATCGGTCAGGCGCGGCGTCGGGGCATCATACGCATACTTTTCAGCTGCCCCTGTTTCAGACTTTTTACATCGAACCTCCTCCATGCACACTCCCCTGCCTGGTCTGCTGCTGCTGGCCACCGGTGGCACCATCGCCGGCGAAGCCGCCTCACCCGACCGCACACAGGGCTATACGCCCGCCGCAGTGCCCGTCGAACGCCTGCTCGATGCCGTGCCCGGCATCCGGCAACGCGCTCAGGTGCGTGCCGAACAGCCCTATGCCATCGGCAGCCAGCATCTCGCGTCGTCGCACTGGCTGACCCTGGCTGCGCGGATCCGCGCAGCACAATCCGACCCTGCGATCGATGGCATGGTCATCACCCATGGCACCGACACGATGGAAGAGACCGCTTTCTTCCTGGATCTGGTGTGCGCCCGAACGAAGCCGCTTGCGCTGACCGGCGCGATGCGGCCATCGACCGCGCTGGGCGCCGATGGACCGATGAACTTGTACGCGGCGGCAAGCGTGGCCCTGGATCGCCGATGCGCGCAAGCGGGCCCACTGGTCGTCATGAACGATCAGATCTTCACTCCGGATCAGGCGTGCAAGGCCCACACCACGCGCACTGACGCCTTCGTGGCGCGCGAGGGTATGCCAATCGGCGTCATGGCTGACGGCATGCCCCATTGGCGACAGGAGCCAGGTGGTTTGGCGCGGATGCGACCCACGCTGGCCGAACGGTTCCATGACTTGCCTGCCCACCTGCCCCGGGTCGACATCCTGGCCCAGCAGGTCGATGTCGATGTCGGGATCGTGGACTGGATGCTATCGCGCGGGGCGCGAGGCATCGTCGTGGCCGGTACCGGGCATGGATCGATTGCGGACCCTCTGCAAGGCGCATTGCAACGCGCGGCCGCCGCGGGGTGCATTGTCGTGCGTGCCAGTCGTGTTGCAGCAGGTGCGGTGCACCGCGGTGCGAGTGTGGACGACGACGCCCAGGGCTTTGTCGCTGCGGGTTTTTTACCGCCGCACAAGGCGCGGCTGCTCACCACGCTTGCACTGGCTGCCGGCCTGGGGCGCGACGCGATTCAGGCACTGTTCGCGCAGTACTGACTCAGGAGAGCGGAAAGCGGGGCCGGGCGAGGTGCCGGCCAATCGTTCAACCTCGGCGGGAGCGTGCCATGGACTCAAGCCGCGCCAGGCGCAAGTCCAACTCTTCCAGGGCCTGGGACAGCCCGCGCACATGCGAAGACTCGATCAGCTGACGGCCATCTTCAACCAGGAATTGACGCAGTCCCGAGCGCACCCGCTCGCGCGCTTCGGTCGAACGCACGGAAAGATCGCGTACGGTCTGGCCGGCCCGATGCGCCAGCGCATCGCCCACCACCTGGCTCAGGTCTTCCTCGACCTCCCAGCGCAGATGCTGAGCGATCTCAGCGACCGCGGCGGCAACCATGGCGTCGCCTTCGACTTTCAGATGCCCCGCCAGCGCCTGAGGCCCGCCGCGCACCGTATCGAAGACAGCATTGACCGATGGCGTGAGCACCAAGCTCACGCTGGGCAACTCGCTTGACGTTGTTTCGAGGGTGCCATCAGTGGCGATGCGGGCGTCTGCACTGACGCGGCCCAAAGGCGAGACTACCGCCATGCGTACTGTCCGCCCGGCATGGGCCCGCAGCTTTTCACGGGCCCACACCTGCTGACGCAGGACATGGTTGAGCGCGCTCAGCCCCACCTGAGCCACGGGCAGCGGCAGAGCAGCCAATGCAGTGCGCGCTATTGGCTCAGCGAGCCTCTGCCCCTGGTCAGGCCTGGGACAGTTGCTGGATGCCGGCCAGGACCCAACCGCCCTGGGTGCCAACAGGTCGGGCAAAGTTCCAGACCTCATCGAACGGCTGTGCAGCGGCACCCGCCTCTTCGCGAATCATGCCGGTGAACCGCACGCTGGCGAGCTGCTCAACCGGACCGGTATCCACACCAAGCAATTCGGCCTCGAGTGTGACGACATCGGTCTGATTGGCAGCACCTTGCCGCGCGTCGATTTCGAGCTTGAGCTCAGCGAACATTTCGGGGCTGGTGAACTCGCGCAGATCGGCGGTGTTGGCCGCGTCGTATGAAGCCTGCAAGCGCACGAAGCACACTTTGGCCGTCCGCACGAAGTTCGGTCCATCGAAGTCGGCGGGCACGCGTCCGGAAGCGGCAGGCGCCTGCAGCGGCTCGAAGGCGGCGGCCGCAGGCTGCGCCGTGGAAGCAGCCTGCTGTGGAAGCGGTGCGTACTGGGGCACCGAGGCCTCCTGGCCAAGCTGAGACGTGGAATACCCTGCGCCTGCGAAGGCAGGCTCACGACCGGCTCCGGAGCGGGCCATGTTCGCGCCCATCTTGCGACGGGCCATGAACCAACCCACCAGTGCAAGCGCGCCGACGACGAACAGGCCCATGAGCATTGCCGAGGCGAGTTCCTCACCGAACCCGAAGTGGCTGGCGAGCGCTGCCAGACCCAGGCCAGCGGCCAGACCAGCAAGCGGACCCATCCAGCGGCTGCCACGCGACGCAGGCGCAGCTTGCGGGGCGGCCGCGGGGCGCGGCGTTGCGGCGGGCGCAGCAGCCGGAGACGCCGGTGTGGCCGGCGTTGCAGCGGTACCGCCAGGCTGAGACGGCGACGCATCGCGCTTGAGATTGCCAGAGGGGGCCTGCTTGCCCACGGACTGACCACCGCCCACGCGCTTAGCCTGCGCATCGGACAAGCCAATGGAAGCGGTGCTGACCACAAGCATCAAAGCGATCCAGAACGACTTCATACACAAGCTCCTGCGACCTTAATGGTCTAAAGATTGGAACAACCAATAATGCACCGATCCTAACCGGGACGATGTGACCGACTCAATACTTCACTGCATCATGTAGGGCTACTACGCCCAGACTCAAGTTGTAGTAACTCACACGCCCGAATCCTGCGGCCTCAATCATGGTTTTGAGGCTCTCCTGATCCGGATGCATCCGGATCGATTCGGCGAGATACCGGTAGCTTTCAGCGTCGCCGGCGATTATTTTGCCCAGTCGCGGCAGCACATTGAACGAGTAGGCATCGTAGACCGGTGCCAACGGCTTCCAGACACGGGAAAACTCAAGAACCAGCAAATGCCCGCCCGGTTTGAGTACCCGGTGCATCTCGCGCAGGGCCGACTCCTTGCGCGTCATGTTGCGCAGCCCGAAGGCTACACTGACCCGATCGAAATGGTTGTCCGGAAAAGGCAGGGCCTCGGCGTCGCACTGCGCCACCGGCGGCACCAGACCCTCATCGAGCAGACGATCACGTCCGCGCGCCAGCATCGATCCATTGATGTCTGTGAGCCAGACCTCTCCCGTCGGCCCCACCCGGCGCAAAAACGCTCGCGTGAGATCGCCGGTGCCCCCGGCGATATCGAGCACCCTCATGCCCGGACGCAACGCTGCCTGCCGCACCGTGAAGGCCTTCCATGCGCGATGCAGGCCCGCCGACATGAAGTCGTTCATCACGTCATAGCGGGTGGCGACCGAATCGAAGACCTCGGCCACCTTGCCCGCCTTCTCGCCCTCGGTCACGGTGCGATAGCCGAAATGCGTGCGGCCGTCTTCTGAGGAGCGCGGCGATTCAGGCGGCTGTGTCATCGGTCAATGGCTTGGAAGTAGTCGGTCAGGTGGTATCCGCTGCGTGCAGATGAGTCTCTGGAGTCTTCAGCTGCGTGGTCGTGACAAGGCGGTGGCGTTCACGATCGTCTCTTTGGGCAATGCCGAAGGCGCCGGCGCCGGGTCGCGGCTGGCATGGGCCGCCTTGAGCCGATCGAGATAGTCCTTCCACAGGCGGGTCTGGTGCGTCCCCAGCCAATGGAGATACTCCCAGCCAAAGATGCCGGTGTCATGGCCGTCGGTGAAGCGCGGCTGCACGCCGTAATGCCCCACCGGTTCGATGGCATCGATGCCCACTTCGCGTTTGCCGACCTGCAGCACCTCCTGGCCAGGCCCATGTCCACGCACCTCGGCCGAGGGCGAATAGACACGCAGCAGCTCAAAGGGCAACCGGAAGGACGTGCCATCGGCAAACGCCAGTTCCAGAATGCGCGACTGCTTGTGCACGACGACCTGAGTCGGCATCGGGGTGCCCGGTTCGAGTCCGGCCATGAAACCATCCACAAGAAAAAGGGGGGGAGCAACGATGGTAGCGCGAATCAACTGCGCCACTGCCGGATGCCCGTCTCAGACGTGCACGATGCGCGCCGGGTTGAAGCGCGGGTTCTCGAACCCGCCAGCGCGCATCGGATAACCGCGCGGATTGCACAACACCCGGCAGCCTGCGGTGAAGTAGTCATGGGAACTGTGCGTATGCCCGTGGATCCACAGGTCGGCACAAGCCGGCAGGCCATCGAGATCACTGGCAAAGGCCGGGTTGGACGCGGCGGCGGCAAAGGCAGGAGAGACCGAATGCCAGCTTGGCAGATGGTGGGTCACTACGACCCGGGCCCTTGCCCGTCGTGGCGCAGCCAGGGCTGGCTCAAGCCAGGCGCGTGCCTGGCTGTGCAGCGTGATCGAGTCCTGTGGGGTGAAGGGCCGAGCCTGTGACGCATCATCCACGTGCCGAGTGGCGATACGCCGATAGTCCAGCATCGTCCGATGGGCGCTGGCCATGGCCTCTTGCGCCGGCATGGCGCGCGGACGGCCTGCGCGCTCGTACAGTCGATAGTCAGTCCACAGGGTGCACCCCAGGAACTCCACATCGCCCAGCACGACGCTGCAGTGCTCCAGAAAGCAGATGTCCAGGGCGTGCGCGGTGTCGCGCATGGCCTGCAGCGCCGGTTCGCGGACGGTATTGAAGTACTCGTGGTTGCCCGCAATCTGCACGATCGGGTGATCGGGGAAGGTTTCTCGGGCCCACCGCAGGGCCAGCGAGGCCTGCCCGATATCGCCGGCCAGGACCACCACGTCAAACGCGTCTCGAGCCGCCGTGGCGGCGAAATGCGCGTACTCCACATGCAGATCGGACAACACCAGCAGGCGCATCATCTGCTGCACACAAAGCGGTCGGTTGAACGGCGTGCTCGCATCAGATCAGTGCGATCAGATCGGTGAGGTGGGTCGCCCTCTGCGACAAGACGACCCGCACGGCCTCAGAACTTGGTGTAGCCGCCATCGATCACGAACTGCTCGCCGGTGTGATACGCCGAGGCCTTGCTGGCCAGGTACACCGCGATGCCGCCGAAATCATCGATATCGCCCCAGCGGCGCACCGGAATACGCGGCATCACGTTGCCGGCGAATTTTTCATTGTTGAACGAACGCTCGGTCATCTCGGTGGCGATCCAGCCCGGCAGAATCGAATTGACGCGGATCTTGTAGCGCGCCATTTCCACAGCGACAGCTCGCACGTAGGACGTGACCGCGCCTTTTGATGCACCGTAGTGACTGTTGCGTGCGGCCCCCTCGACAGCCGCCGTGCTGGCCGTGGCCACCAGCGCCCCGCCTTCACCATGCTCCACCATGTGACGCGCTGCGGCCCGGAAGGTCAGGAACACGCCTTCCACATTGATGCGTTGGATACGCTTGAATTCTTCGAGCGACATGTCGAGGATGGTCTGACCCTTGCCACCGACACCGGCATTGGCAAAGCAGGAATGCACCTTACCGAGCGCTGCGACCGATGCGGCAAAGGTGCTCTCCACCTGAGCCTCGTCGCCCACGTCACACACGAAGGCATGCACACGCTTTGCATCACCGCATTCAGCAGCGAGCGTTTCCTTCGCCTTGGCGGTCTTTTCTGCGCGCGAGCCCCAGATGGCCACCGATGCGCCAGCGGCCAGCAGTGCGCGCGCCATGCCGTAGCCGATGCCGCCATTGCCGCCCGTGACGACGGCGCCCTGGCCGGTCAGGTCGAAGGGTGTGTACATGTGGGTCTCCTGGATGTGGTCTGGTTGAAGGTCTTGATGATACCGAGGCGCGGCGCAAGCGTCGCAGCGCGGCCCTCATCAAGCCCGCTGCGAATCCTCACGCGATGACAATCACCTCGGCATCTGGCTGCGCTGCATAAAGCCGTTCGACGAGCGCGGCCCGCCGCTCCAGACCAGCACGCTGGTTGATGTAGCCCTTGTCGGTGAGTTCATTGCCGTCAACCGAAGGCGGCTCGGTCATGAGCATGACCCGCGCAATGCGCATGCTCGAACCGGTCGCAGAGGCATTGTGAGCCGCCAGCCCTGCACGCATCGCCTGGATGACTGCAGGCTCATGCACTACCTGCTCCAGGGTTGCATCGGGCTTGCCGCACAGGACTCTGCAGGCGCCCAGATTGGGCCAGGCCAACAGCGCGACATATTCGCGGTCCTGACCGGCGACCAGCGCATCCTGTATGACCGGCGAAGCCGCTGCGATGGCGGCCACACGCAGCGTGCCCACATGCACGAAGGTGCCCGAGGTGAGTTTGAAGTCCTCGACCACCCGGCCTGCAAACACCAGCCCTTCCTCGGGGCGCTCTGGATCGACGAAGGTGGCGGCGTCGCCGATCTTGTAGAAGCCTTCCTCGTCGAACGCCTTGGCAGTGAGCTCGGGCTGGCCATGGTAGCCAGGCGTGATGATCGGGCCGCGCAGACGAATCTCGAACTTAGGACCTGCCGGCACGAGCTTCAATTCGACACCGGGATACGGCAATCCAATGAGCCCGACCCGCTCGGTATTCCAGTAGGTGGAGGTGGCCGTGGGCCCTGTTTCGGTCGCACCCCATCCGGTAGCCATGACGATGCGCTCGCCGGTGTGTCGAACGGCCAGCGCCTGCAGACGCCGATACAGGTCGTCCGGCAAGGTGGCGCCGCCATAGGCAAACAGTTGCAGCTGCTTGAAGAAGGCCCGCGCCAGCGCGTCGTCCTGCTCCAGCGCCGTGGCCAGCATGGCGTAGCCGGCCGGCACATTGGCGAAATAGGTGGGCGACATCTCGCGCAAATTGCGCAAGGTTTCGTCGAAGAGCCCCGGCACGGGGCGACCGTCGTCGATGTAGAGCGTGCCGCCATCGGCCATGAGCGGATTAAGCATGGCGTTGCCACCCATGGTGTGATTCCAGGGCAGCCAATCCAGGACTTCGGGGCGCGGGTCGCCGTCGCGCAGCGGGCGTGCCTGCTGCGACATGGTGGTGTTGGCACACATCATCCCGTGCGTATTGATGACCGCCTTGGGCATGCCCGTGGAACCCGAGGTGAAGAGCAGCTTGCCAACCGTATCGGGGCGCAGCGAATCGACGCTGGCTTGCACATCAGAGGTCACTGGAGTTTCGGCTAGGGCATGAAATGAAAGGCTGTCGAAGCCTGCGGGCGGGCGGTCGACATGCACGATGCGCATGCCACGCAGATCCAGTGCAGCCAGTGCCTTCTCGAACGGCGGGCCATCCTGAACCATGATGACCGCCGGCTTGATCAGCGCAAACACGTGGCGCAGCTTGGCGTGGTCCTGACTGACGAGTGAATACGAGGGCGATACCGGCGCAGCGGGGCGCCCGGCCTGCATGGCGGCCAGCATCATGAGCGCGTGCTCGAGCGAATTGCCGCTCAGGACGGCCACCGGTTGCCCGGCAGGCAGATCGAGGTTGATCAGCGCTTGTGTGAGTGCATCCGCCTTGGCCAAGGCCTCGCCATAAGACAGACGCTGCCAGTCGCGCTGGGGGCCGCGCCGCTGGGCCAGGAAGGTGCGGGTCGGTGTCTCTGTGCCCCAACGGCGCACGAAGGACGGCAGGTGCGGTGCCACCGGGCCCAAGGCGACACGCGAGCGCATGAGCATCGTGCCATCGGGTCGACGGTCCAGGGCAATATCCCGGGGCGCCCAATCGATATGGCGAAACGGGGGTACGGCGGTAGCACCTGAGGCGCTCATCGGGGGTCTCCTGGATCAGTTCGTCTTGGGGCTACGCTGGATGGATTCAGGCCAGGGCGGTGCGACTGGTGCCGCCGCGTGCGTGATCGATACAGATATTGTCGCAGACCTGAGCAGCGGAACCGTCCTGCGATGCAGCACCAATGGCTTAGGCTTACTGGCCGATTGCATGCGCCCGAGCGCCTTGATACGCTGCGTCGATGGGTGCTTTCAATATCGCATTGCTTAACGCGCTGCTGTCGATCGGCGTGCAGCCCGAGCGCGCCCGCGAAGTGGTAGAGCTCTTTGATCGTTCGGTGGATGAGCGCTACGGGCTACACGCGCAGATCATCGCAACCAAACGCGACGTGGCTGAGCTGGAAACGCGGCTGGTCCGGGACATTGCTGCATTGGATAACAAGCTGGTGCAGGGTTTGGCTGAATGCAACGGGCGCATTGCCGAGGCGAAGGTCGATCTCGTGAAGTGGTTGCTGGGCGCACTCACCGCTCAGACTGCGCTGATCGCCGGCATCATCAAACTTTTTTGAGCCTGCAACCGTGGGGTCATTCAGCATCGCTTTTCTTGAGACGCTCGTGTCGATCGGCGTGCAGCCCGATCGGGCACGCTCGCTCGTGGAGATGTTCGACCGGTCGATCGACGAGCGCTACGGGCTGCACGCACAGATCCTTGCTACCAAACGCGATGTGGCTGAGCTGGAAACGCGGCTGGCCCGGGACATTGCTACGCTGGATAACAAGCTGGTGCAGGGCCTGGCTGATTGCAACGGGCGCATCGCTGAATGCCATAGCCTGATAGCTGCATGCAATACCCGCATCGCGGAAGCCAAGGTTGACCTCGTGAAGTGGCTACTGGGTGCGCTCACTGCGCAAACAGCGCTCATTGCGGGCATCGTCAAGGTTTTATAACGATGCCCCACTCCCGTGCGGTGCAACAAGCACACCTGCGGGGAGATCGTTAACGCTTGATCTGCGCCCTAGCACCCAATGGCCCCATCCACAGCCATCCGAGCACAAGCAAGTCGATCAAGGTGCCTCAAGGCGCCGTCACCGCCACCCGTCCCAGCAGAATGTCTTCGTACGCATTCAGTGACGTGGCTCCACCCGTATGCAGGAACAAGACCCGCTCCTTCGCACCGATCTCGCCCCGTCGGATCAGGTCAATCATTCCGGCCATGACTTTGCCGGTATAGACCGGGTCGAGCATGATGGCCTCGGTGCGGGCCAGCAACTGCACGGCTTCCACCATGCGCGCATTAGGCACTGAATACTTAGGTTGCCAATAACCACCGCGGGTCACCACCGCTTCGCGAGGCACCGTGATGCCAAGACCCAGCAGATCGCACACCGCCTGTGCTTCACGATGCACCAGCGGGTCCTGGTCGGCCGGTTCACGGCTCACGCCAATGCCCAGAAGCGGCACATCAATGTGATTGCCCAGAAAGCCCGCCACCAGTCCGCCATGCGTGCCCGAGCTGCCGGAACCCACCACCACGCGATCAAAGCGCAGGCCCTGCTCGAACCACTGCTGCTGCAGCTCCTGCGCACAGGCCACATAGCCCAAGCCACCCAGCGCATTGGAGCCGCCACCGGGGATGATGTAGCCGCGTCGACCCTCAGCCTTGAGCGCATCGGCCACGCGCTGCATGGCGGCACCCATGTCGGTGCCGGCGGGCACCACCTCAATCGACTCCACCCCCATTAGGCGATACATGAAGTGATTACCGCTGGCCTGCTCGCTGAAGGACCCGGCGACGCGCTCCTCAATGACGAAGCGGCACTTCAGGCCCTCCTTGACCGCAGCCGACAAGGTGATGCGGCAATGGTTGGACTGCGGTGCGCCACAGGTGACCAACGTGTCGGCGCCCTTTTCCAGCGCATCGGCCACCAGAAACTCCAGCTTGCGGGTCTTGTTGCCGCCGGGCGCCAGCCCCAGCATGTCATCGCGCTTGACCCAGATCTCAGGCCCACCCAGCGCCCGACTGAAGTTGGGCATCGGCTCAAGCGGCGTGGCGCCTTGGGTGTAGCGGCGGCGGGGGAAGCGGGACAGATCCATCGTCAGAGACTCCAGTGCGCGGTATCGTCGATCGGATAAGGAGGGCGCCGCACGCGTGTCCATGGCAGCGTCTTGAGCTTGGGATGAGCAACCCGGAAAGTCGATTACACCAGCACGCGCTCGATGCCACCCTCGTTGGCGCGCTTGACATACTGCGGCATCCAGTCGGCGCCCAGCACATGGCGCGCGATTTCCACCACGATGTAGTCAGCTTCGATATCGGCATCGCCCTGATAGCGCGACAAACCCTGCAGGCACGAGGGGCACGAGGTCAGGACTTTCACCGGACCGTCGAAGGTTGCACCGGCCTGTCCGGGAGGCGCTGCATCGGCACCCGCACGCACAGCCTGCGCACCGCGCACCATTTCCTCTTCCTTGCGAAAGCGGATCTGCGTGGAAATGTCGGGTCGCGAAACCGCCAGCGTGCCCGACTCGCCACAGCAGCGGTCGTTCTTGGTGACCGTGCCGTTGAGCTCGGCATTGACCAGCGTATTGACCACCTTGAGCGGCGCATGCGCCTTCATGGGACTGTGGCAGGGGTCGTGGTACATGTAGCGAGTCCCGGTCACGCCCTGCAACTGCACGCCTTTTTCCATCAGGAATTCGTGGATGTCCACGATGCGGCAGCCCGGGAAGATGCGCTCGAACTCATAGTGCTGCAGCTGGTCGTAGCAGGTGCCACACGACACCACCACGGTCTTGATATCCAGATAGTTGAGCGTGTTGGCAACGCGGTGAAAGAGCACCCGGTTGTCGGTGATCATTTTCTCGGCGACATCAAACTGCCCCGACCCGCGCTGCGGATACCCGCAGCACAGATAACCCGGCGGCAGAACGGTCTGCACGCCCACATGCCAGAGCATGGCCTGCGTGGCCAAACCCACCTGCGAGAACAGCCGCTCCGAGCCGCAGCCCGGGAAATAGAACACGGCCTCGGCGTCGACCGCCATCGACTTGGGATCGCGGATGATCGGCACGTAGCGCGCGTCTTCAATGTCCAGCAGCGCACGCGCGGTTTTCTTGGGCAGATTGCCCGGCATCTTCTTGTTGACGAAGTGGATCACCTGCTCGCTGAGCTTGGGCCGACCCAGGGTGGCGGGCGGGCGCGCCGTTTGTGCCTTGACCGGCGCCTTGAACAGGTCATGCGCCACGCGCTGCGCCTTGTATCCCCAATCGATCATGACTTTGCGCGTGGCATTGATCGTGGTCGGATTGGTGGCGTTCAGGAAGAACATCGAAGCGGCCGTGCCCGGGTTGAAGCGCTTCTGACCCATCTTGCGCAGCAGGTTGCGCATGGCCATGGAGACATCGCCGAAGTCGATGTCCACCGGGCAGGGCGAGGCGCACTTATGGCACACCGTGCAGTGATCAGCCACATCGCCGAATTCATCCCAGTGACGAATGGACACGCCACGGCGGGTCTGCTCTTCGTACAGGAACGCCTCGATAAGCAGCGAGGTGGCCAGAATCTTGTTGCGCGGGCTGTACTGCAGGTTGGCGCGCGGCACGTGGGTGGCACACACCGGCTTGCACTTGCCGCAGCGCAGGCAGTCCTTGATCGAGTCGGCAATGGAGCCGATGTCGGACTGCTGCAGGATCAGCGACTCGGCCCCCATGAGGCCGAAGCTTGGCGTGTAGGCGTGGCGCAGATCGCCCCCCTCGAGGAGCTTGCCCTTGTTGAAGCGGCCTTCAGGGTCAATACGCTGCTTGTAGTCGCGAAACGCCTGGATTTCTTCGGGGGCGAGGAATTCGAGCTTGGTGATGCCAATGCCGTGTTCGCCCGAGATCACGCCGTCCAGTGAGCGCGCCAGCGCCATGATGCGCACGACCGCCTCGTTGGCCTCCTGCAGCATTTCATAGTCATCGGAGTTGACCGGCAGGTTGGTGTGCACATTGCCGTCGCCGGCATGCATATGCAGCGCAACGAATACGCGGCCACGCAGCACTTTGCGATGCAACTCAATGCAGCGCTCAAGCACGGGGCGGAAGGCTTGCCCTGCAAAGAGCGCCGACAGCGGTGCCAGCAGCTCGGTCTTCCAGGACATGCGGATGCTGCGGTCCTGGAGCAGATGAAACAGGGTCTGCGACGGATCTTTTGCAGCACGCTCACGGGCCAGTGCAGCCGCCTGCGGCAGCTCAAGGCGTTGCAGACTGTCGGCCGCTTGCGCAAGCGGCTCATCCAGTCCACCCAACAGGTAAGACCAGCGCGCCTGGACCACTTCCATCAGCTCGCGGGCCTGCTCCAGACGATCCTGAAGCAACTCGACCGGCATGCGTCCGTCCGCCGTGGTGTCGTCCGACTTGCCCAGCGGCAGCGTGGACGGATCGACCCCGAGCGCCTCGGTCAATGCATCGACCAGACGCAGCTTGTTGCGTGCCGACAGCTCGATGTTGATGCGCTCGATGCCGTCGGTGTACTCGGCCATGCGCGGCAGCGGGATGACCACGTCTTCGTTGATCTTGAAGGCGTTGGTGTGCCGGGCAATGGCGGCTGTGCGGGCGCGATCGAGCCAGAAGGTCTTGCGTGCCTCAGGTGACACGGCCACGAAGCCCTCGCCCGAGCGGCCATTGGCCATGCGCACGACTTCGGAGGTGGCCCGTGCGACGCCTTCGTCATCGTCCCCGACGATATCGCCCACCAGCACCATCTTGGGCAGGCCACCGCGCCGCGACTTGGTGGCATAGCCCACCGCGCGCAGATAGCGCTCGTCCAGATGCTCAAGCCCGGCCAGGATCGCGCCGTGCGGGCGGGCATCGAGGAAGGTTTTGATTTCAACGATCGAGGGCACGGCGTCCTTGGCCTGGCCGAAAAACTCCAGACAAACCGTGCGCACATGCCGTGGCATGCGGTGCAGGACCCAGCGCGCCGAGGTGATCAGGCCATCGCAGCCTTCTTTCTGGATGCCGGGCAAACCGGCCAGGAATTTGTCGGTGACGTCCTTGCCCAGGCCTTGCTTGCGAAAGCGGCGGCCTTCGATGTCCAGCGTTTCAGTGCGCACCGGTGCGCCGCGCATGCGGCCGTCGGTGCCGAGCGCATTGGGCTCGAACCAGTCCAGACGAAACCGCGCGAGGGGCGCATCGTGAATCTTGCCCAGGTTATGGCCCAGGCGTGTCACTTCGAGCCACTGGCCCTGCGGATCGACCATGCGCCACCAGGCGAGGTTGTCCAGCGCGGTGCCCCAGAGCACAGCCTTCTTGCCGCCGGCATTCATGGCGATATTGCCGCCAATGCAGGACGCTTCCAGCGAGGTGGGATCGACGGCAAACACCAGACCCGCGGCATCAGCCGCTTCGGTGACCCGCTTGGTGACGACGCCGGCTTCAGAAAAGACCGTGGCGACTTCACCGTCCACATCGGGCAGTGCCTCACGGACGACGGCGCCCAGACCAATCAGCTTTTCTGTGTTGATGACGGCCGACAGCGGCGTGAGCGGGATGGCGCCGCCGGTATAACCGGTGCCGCCGCCCCGCGGAATGATGGTCAGGCCCAGCTCGATGCAGCCGGCCACCAGCGCAGCGACTTCGGCTTCGGTGTCGGGGTTGAGCACCACGAACGGGTATTCGACCCGCCAGTCGGTGGCATCGGTGACATGCGAGACCCGCGACATGCCATCGAAGCGGATGTTGTCGGTGGCGGTGACGCGCGACAGCCTGCGCAGCGCACGGGCACGCAAGGAGGCGGTCTGCTCAAAGGTGCTCTCAAACCGCTCGACGGCGGCATGCGCCAGTTCGAGCAGGCGCCCCACGCGTGCCGTACGAGCGCCCGCAGTGTTCGAGTGCGCGAGCGTGGACTCGGCTGCTGTGGGCGTCTCGCCATCGCGGCGACGCTCGATTTCACGCAGACGGTGCTGCAGCGCCTCGATCAGCGCAGCACGGCGGCGGGGGTTGTCGAGCAGGTCGTCCTGCAGGAACGGATTGCGCTGCACGACCCAGATATCGCCCAGCACTTCATAGAGCATGCGGGCCGAGCGGCCAGTGCGCCGTTCGGTGCGCAGTTCCTGGACGATGTCCCAGGCTTCTGTGCCCAGCACACGACACACGATCTCCCGGTCGGAGAACGAGGTGTAGTTGTAGGGAATTTCCCGCAGCCGGGTCGGCGCGTCAGCGGCCTGGCCGGCCAGGACCAGTGGGATCGGCGCATTCATGAGGGCATTGTATCTGCCCACCCGGTGCCCCGGCGCGCAGCAAGGGCATAGGCGCGGTCGATCTCAGCCGCCTGTGAACCATCCAATCAGGCGTCGCCACCAGTCGTCGGGCACCCACAGCAGCACAGCAGTCATGGTGATGTAGCGCAACAGCTTGCCCAGCGCCATCCAGAACACGCACGGCCAGAAGGCCAGACGCAACCAGCCGGCCACCGCACACAGCGGATCGCCCACCACCGGCAACCAGGACAGGATCAGCGCCTTCGGGCCAAAGCGGCTGAACCAGTCAAGGGAACGCGTATCGCGATGACGGGCCACGGCAGAGTGCGCGCCACGGCCCAGCCAGTAGTTCAAGGTGCCACCCAGGGTGTTGGCCAGCGTGGCCACGGCCACCGTGATCCAGAAGGCGTCGGGGTTGAGCTTCACGTACCCGAAGACCGCTGGCTCCGAGCCCATCGGCAAAAGCGTGGCTGAAATGAATGCAACCAGGAACACGCTGGAGAGCCCGTTTCGGGGCAGCGCGAACCAGTCGATCAGGCTGTCCAGGAGGGCTTGCATTGCGGGGAGGGATTCTATGCCGAAGGGTAGAATAAGCGGTGGAACCCAGCCGCGTCAGGCAGGGATGCCCTCTTCATTGCCCGCTCTGTTCTGCTCTCTGGTGCCTGTCCCATGGCCGTCGACTACCTCAAGAAAATTCTGACGGCGCGCGTCTACGATGTGGCGAACGAATCGCCGCTGGAAGAGGCGCACTGGCTGTCGCAACGGCTGGGGCACACCGTCCTGCTCAAGCGGGAAGATCTTCAGCCAGTGCATTCGTTCAAGCTACGTGGCGCCTACAACAAGATGGCTCACCTAGGGGAGCGCGAGCGCGCTTGCGGGGTCATTGCTGCGTCCGCGGGCAACCATGCGCAGGGCGTGGCCCTGTCGGCGCAGCGCCTGGGCTGTCGGGCAGTCATCGTCATGCCGGTCACCACCCCGCAGGTCAAGATCGATGCCGTCCTGGCGCGCGGCGCTGAAGTGGTCCTGCACGGCGACTCCTACACCGACGCCTACGGTCATGCAATCGCCCTGCAGCGGCGCGACGGGCTGACCTTCGTCCATCCCTTTGATGATCCGGACGTGATCGCAGGCCAGGGCACGATCGGGATGGAGATCCTGCGCCAGCACCCGGGGCGCATTGATGCCATCTTTATTGCCATTGGTGGTGGGGGTCTCGCGGCCGGCGTGGCGGCGTTCGTACGCGAACTGCGCCCGGACATCCGGCTGATCGGCGTGCAGACCACCGACTCGGACGCCATGGCCCAGTCCATCGCTGCCGGCCAGCGCATCGAACTCAAAGAGGTCGGGCTGTTTTCCGACGGCACGGCCGTCAAGCTGGTCGGCGAGGAAACCTTCCGGCTGTGCCGTGAATATCTGGACGAAATCATCCTGGTCGACACCGATCAGGCCTGCGCCGCCATCAAGGACGTGTTCCAGGACACCCGATCGATCCTTGAACCCGCAGGTGCACTGGCGATCGCCGGGCTCAAGGCCTGGGTCGAGCGCGAAGCCCAGGGCATCGGGCAACCCGCCAAAGGCCAGACGCTGGTGGCAATCGCCTGTGGTGCCAACATGAATTTCGACCGGCTGCGCTTCGTGTCGGAGCGCGCCGAGATCGGCGAGCAGCGTGAGGCGGTCTTTGCGGTCACCATCCCGGAGGAGCGCGGCAGCTTCCGGCGCTTCTGTGCCGCGGTCGGGCCGCGCAATGTCACGGAATTCAATTATCGGATCGCCGATGCGCGCGTCGCACATGTGTTCGTCGGCATTCAGGTGACTGACCGGGAAGAGGCACACACCATTGCACGCAACTTCGAGGCCAGCGGCTTTCCCACGCTGGATCTGACCGACGACGAGCTGGCCAAGCTCCATATCCGGCACCTGGTGGGTGGGCGCTCACCTCTGGCGCGCGACGAACTGCTCTACCGCTTCGAATTCCCGGAGCGCCCTGGGGCGCTGGTGCGTTTCCTGACCAGCATGAACGCCGACTGGAACATTTCACTGTTCCATTATCGGAACCATGGCGCCGACTACGGCCGCATCCTGGTCGGTTTGCAGGTGCCTGCGGCCGACCACTCAGCCTTCCAATCCTTCCTGAATACGCTGGGATATCGGTTTTGGGATGAATCCCGCCACCCGGCCTACCGGCTTTTTCTATCTGCCGAACACGAGAGTGACGTCCAGTAGTAAACTTAACTTGACACTGGATCCGCCATGCACCTGCTTACACTCGGTCTGAACCACACCACCGCGCCGCTGTCGCTGCGCGAGAAAGTCGCGTTCCCGGGCGATGCCCTGCGGGATGCGGTCGCCGATCTGCGCCGCCATCTGCGCACGCTGATCCCGGAAACGGCGATCCTGTCCACCTGCAACCGGACCGAGATTTATTGCGCCACGCCTGCCCCGCAGGATGCGCGTGCGGCGGTCACCCAATGGATGGCCGATCGCAACGGCATCGGCGCGCCTTCAGGCCTGGAAGAACACCTGTACGCGCTGCCCAACACAGACGCCGTGCGGCATGCTTTCCGGGTGGCCTCGGGCCTGGACTCCATGGTCCTGGGCGAGCCGCAAATCCTGGGGCAGATGAAAGACGCCGCGCGTGTGGCTCAAGAGGCCGACGCACTCGGCACGCACCTGCATCAGCTCTTTCAGCGCACCTTCGCAGTGGCCAAGGAAGTGCGCAGCAACACGGAAATCGGCGCGCATTCGGTGTCCATGTCGGCCGCCAGTGTGCGGCTGGCGCAGCGGCTGTTCGAAGATCTGCGCGACACGTCCATTCTGTTCGTGGGTGCCGGCGAAATGATCGAGCTGGCCGCGGCGCATTTCGTGGCGCAGCAACCGCGCAAGGTCACCGTGGCCAACCGGACAGCCGAGCGGGCCCAGAAACTTGCTGGGCGCCTGGGCGGACAGGCCCTGCGGCTAGCCGACGTTCCCGATTGCCTGGCCGAGCACGACATCATCGTGTCCTGCACGGCCAGCTCACTGCCGATCATCGGCCTGGGCATGGTCGAGCGCGCGCTCAAGCAGCGCCGTCATCGGCCGCTCTTCATGATCGATCTGGCCGTCCCGCGCGACATCGAGCAAGAAGTGGCCCGACTCGACGACGTCTTCCTCTACACCGTCGACGATCTGGGCAAACTGGTGCAAACCGGCATGGAAAATCGTCAGATGGCGGTCGCTCAGGCGGAGTCCATCATCGACACCCGGGTTGATGCCTTCATGACGTGGCTCTCGGCGCGCCAGGCTGTACCGGCTATCCGTGCCCTGCATGCGCGCGGAGAAGCCCTCAAGAGCGCCGAGCTGGAACGTGCCCGCCGCATGCTGGCACGCGGCGATGACCCGCAGGCGGTGCTCGAAGCTCTGGCCAATGGTCTGACCGGCAAGTTCTTGCATGGCCCGACGACCCTGCTGCAGCGCGGTGGGCCTGAACAGCAGCAGATCGGTGCGCTGATCGATCGTCTGCTTCCCGAAGACAGGCACTAGCCCTCTGACCGGTCAGGCTGCCCGCGGCCCCGAGGGACCGGGCTGCGTGCGGGGCATGTTTTGGTCACTCCATGAAAGCATCGATGTTGGCAAAGCTCCAGCGGCTGGAAGAGCGGCTGGAAGAAGTCTCGGCGCTGATGGCCAGCGAGTCCGCCACGCGGGACATGGCCGAATACCGCCGGCTGGGGCGTGAGCATGCCGAACTGGTTGAGGTGGTCGAGCACTTCGTTGCCTGGCGCGGTGCACGCAATGACCGCGAGACGGCTGAAGCCCTGCGCACCGACCCCGAGCTGCGTGAATTCGCCGCTGAGGAAATCAGCGCGGCCGATGCGCGGCTGAGCGAAGAGGCCGCCACCCTGGAGCGCTTGCTGCTGCCGCGCGACCCGGATGACACGCGTGACGTCATTCTGGAAATTCGGGCCGGCACCGGGGGCGATGAGAGCGCGCTCTTTGCGGGCGACCTGCTGCGCATGTATCTGCGCTATGCCGAGCGGCTCGGCTGGCACACCGAATTGCTCTCGGAGCATCCGTCCGAGTTGGGCGGCTACAAAGAAGCCATCGTGCGCATCGGCGGCGAAGCAGTCTACTCACGGATGAAGTTCGAATCGGGCGGCCACCGGGTGCAGCGTGTGCCGCAAACCGAGGCGCAGGGCCGCATTCACACCTCAGCCTGTACCGTGGCCGTCATGCCCGAGGCGGATGAGGCTAGCGAGATCGTGATCGCACCGGAAGAAATCCGAATCGATGTGTTTCGGGCCTCGGGCGCGGGTGGCCAGCACGTGAACAAGACCGAATCTGCCGTGCGCATCACTCACCTGCCGACCGGCCTGGTGGCCGAATGTCAGGACGATCGCTCGCAGCACCGCAACAAGGACAAGGCAATGAAGGTGCTGGCCACCCGCTTGCGTGATGCGCGACAGCGTGAGGCGCAGGCCAAGGAAGCGGCCACCCGCAAGTCGCTGGTGGGCTCGGGCGACCGGTCGGAACGTATCCGGACCTATAACTTTCCGCAGGGGCGCGTGACCGACCACCGGATCAACCTGACCTTGTACAAGCTGCAGTCGGTGATGGATGGCGATCTGGATGATCTGCTCGGGCCGCTCGTTGCCGAATACCAGGCCGAGAAACTTGCGGCCATGGCTGAGGACGGCGCATGAGCATGATGCTGGACGCACGCCCGGCCTGAGCCATGAGCGAGCCCGCCCCCTCTCCCGGCACACCCAGCTGGGATGCGCTGCTGACGCAGTGCGGCCTGCCGCGCCTGGATGCGCGTGCGCTGTTGGAGCACGCCAGCGGCAAGCGGCGCGAATGGCTTCTGGCCCATGGAGACGATCCTGCAGCAGCGTCAGTCATCGATGCCTTCAATGCGCTGGCCGAACGCCGTCGGGCGGGCGAGCCGCTCGCCTATCTGCTGAGATTTCGCGAGTTCCACGGGCTGCGCTTTGTAGTCAGCCGCGATGTGCTGGTGCCGCGACCGGAGACCGAAGGGCTGGTCGATGCAGCGCTGGAGCACCTGGCCGACACCGTGCGGCCACGGCTGCTCGATCTGGGCACGGGAAGCGGCGCAGTGGCCATCACGCTGGCGGTGCTGCGCCCTGATGCACAGGTTGTGGCGACAGATGCTTCCTCCCACGCGCTGACGGTGGCACAGGACAACGCCCGCGCGCTGGGTGCAACCGGCATCACATGGCGCCTGGGCGACTGGTTTGCTGCACTGGCGCCCGATGAGCCGCCCTTCGATCTGGTGGTATCCAACCCGCCCTACCTGGCCTGCGACGATCCGCATCTGAGCGACCCGGCCCTGCGCCATGAACCTCAGATGGCGTTAGTCAGCGGGGCGCACGGCATGGAGGCAATCGGAACGATTGCGAATCATGCCCCGGCCCGATTGCGCGCCGGCGGCTGGCTAATGCTGGAGCATGGCGCGACGCAGGGTGCTGCTGCGCGCGACTGCCTGCAACGCGCGGGGTTCACTGCCATTGAGACCCGCACCGACCTGCAGGGGCTCGAGCGTGTCACCCTGGGCCGACGACCCCTTGCACCAGACAATCCCTCACGCAGCCAAGGCGTGGTTTGACGCTTTGCACCGGCCTGCCTAGACTCGCCGCTCACGGATCGCCCATCGATCGACCGCCGCCATCGGCGCGACACCCCCTTTCAGGATGCAGGACCATGGACGCTAAGGAATTCATTCAAAAAACCGTCACCGACCACCCGATCGTGCTTTTCATGAAGGGGACGGCTCAATTTCCCCAGTGCGGTTTCTCGGGCAAGACTGTTCAGATGCTCAAAGCAGCCGGTGTAAAAAATCTGGTCACGGTCAATGTGCTCGAGGACGACGAAGTCCGCCAGGCGATCAAGGACTTTTCCAACTGGCCGACCATCCCGCAGCTTTACGTGCAAGGCGAATTCATCGGCGGTGCCGACATCGTCCAGGAGATGTTCCAGTCGGGCGAACTGCAAAAGATGCTGCCGGCCGACGCAGGCCAGTGATCGCTGCGCTGCGGCCCGGTCACGTGCAGGCCTGCCCGTGACCCGCCGGCTGATCGTTGCCATCACCGGCGCCTCGGGGGCGGTGTATGGCGTGCGGCTGTTGCAACTGCTGCGCGAAGTCCCGGGCATGCGCACCCACCTGGTGGTCACGCCCGCCGGGTGGATGAACATCGAGCATGAAATGGCACTGCCGCGTCGGGACGTGGAAGCCCTGGCCGATACGGTTCATGCGGTGCGCGACGTTGGAGCCAGCATTGCCTCGGGTTCGTTCCAGACCGACGGCATGGTCGTGGCGCCGTGTTCCATGCGCACACTCGGCTCGATCGCACATGGCCTGTCGGACAACCTCGTGACGCGGGCAGCCGATGTGGCGCTTAAGGAGCGGCGCAGGCTCGTGCTGATGGTGCGCGAAACGCCGCTGAACCTTGCGCATCTGCGCAACATGACTGCCGTCACCGAGATGGGCGGCATGATCTTTCCACCGGTGCCCGCGTTCTACAACGCGCCGCAATCCGTGCAGGACGTGGTGGACCATACCGTGGGACGGGTGCTTGATGTGCTGGGCATCGAGCAATCGGTTTCGCCCGCCTGGCCGGGTCTGACTGCAGCCCGGGACTGAAGCGGCCCGCTGCGAGTTGGCCAAATCCGGGCCACGCCGCGAGGCCTCGGACCGCAGCCCTTTTCTCTGTCGGAGCCCGCCTGCGCGTGCCGCAGGATCAGGGCGCCCGTGCAGACATGCTCGAACTCATCCGGCGCGCGCACTGACCGAAGCGAAACCGCATGAGATACTTCAGACACGCTGATCACTGCACCAGGATCTCCAATGAAAATGCTTGTGGCCATCGATGGCTCGAAAAACGCGTTGCGTGCGCTCAAATACGCGATCAAGCTCGCCGGCAAATTGTCTGAGCCCAGTTCGCTGGTGCTGGTCAACGCGCACGATGACACGGCCCTGCGTGGCGCCAGTCAGTTCGTTGGCAAAGACACGGTCAAAGGTTATCTGGACGACCTGTCCAACTCGGAGCTCGCCGAAGCCGTGGCACTGGCCGAGAAATCAGGCCTGAGTTTTGAGACCCGACTGGTGCGTGGCTCGGTGGCTCAGGCCATTCTGAAGGCCGCCACCGATCGCGACTGCGACCAGATCATTCTGGGCTCCAAAGGGCGCTCGGCCCTGCGTGATCTGCTGATCGGTTCGGTGGCGCAACGGGTCATAGCGATGTCGACCATCCCGGTGACTATCATCAAGTAACTGCGAGTGCTTAGCATCAGGATCATCAAACCATGAAGTGGCTGCTGGGTTGGGCGATCAACGCGGGCGTCTTGCTGCTGATGCCTTACATCCTGCCTGCCGTGCAAGTGCGCGACTTCGGTTCGGCGCTGATCGCGGCGCTGGTCCTGGGTCTGCTGAACGCCATCGTGCGGCCGATCCTGGTGGTGCTGACCTTGCCGGTCACGATGCTCACACTGGGCCTGTTCATCGTCGTGATCAATGGGCTGATGTTCTGGTTGGCCTCGCGTCTGCTTGACGGCTTTCAGGTGGCCAGCTTTGGCTGGGCCATCATCGCGGCGCTGTTATTCAGCCTGATCAGTTGGGTGGTCAGCACGGTGGTGTTGCGGCGCGACGCCTGATCGATCCGCATCAGACGTGACCACCGTCACGGCAGCACATCGACGAACGGCCGATCATGGGCCATGAGCGGCAACCCCTGCCGTGGCGGAGCGACCATCGATGATCAAGTTCAATGCGGCACCGGCTTTTGATTTCGACGAATGGGCCACGTTGTATCAGCGTGACCCGGAAGCCTTTGAGGCACGCCGAAAAGCGATGCTCGCCATCGAAATCGCCAAGGGTGGTGTGCATGCAGAGGCCGGCAAACAGCTGGTCGAAAAGCTCGAAGCACAACTCGCCGGAAAAACCGATGCGGAACGCATCAATCTGTCGATGCTGGCCATGGTCGCTTCAGCCAAGTCGATGGCCGAACGGCTGGGTGCGCTGGGCGATTCACTGCAGCAGCACGCCGCTGCGGCGAGCAATCGCCCGGGACGCCCTGACGGGTCTCAGCGCCCCACTGCCTGACACTCAAGTCGCTGACTGGCTGAACGCGTTCGCTGCAGCGTCTTGCTGCTGTGCATGTGCCTCAACGTGACACCGGCTGGGCAGCCGCACCGATGGCAGGCGGCAGCGGTATTTCGATCACCTGCGTCGTGCCATCCACACCCGGAAACCCGCGAAAGACCGCCTGTACCAGCGCGGGCATCAGCTGCGGCAACGCGGGCTCGAAGGCCCTTGCAACCGCACTGGACTCAAACACCGTCCGCGCTGGGGCGCCCCCGGCGGGTAAAGCCTCGATGATCGACAGTCGCAGGGTATGGACTGAGACCGGAAAATCCATCGGCGCGGCATAGGCTGGACCGCCCCACCAGCCCGGATACGCGGGCCATCGATAGGGGCCGGGGCGCCCTGGTCCGGGCCAGGGTCCATAGGGCCAACCGTAGGCGCCCCCATAGACCGGCCCCAATGGCGGCATGAACGCCATGGCGCGCCCCACTTCAGCCTGGACCTGTGCATCGAACTCAATGCGATAGCGAGCCGACTGGGGCTCTGCCTCGGTGAACCCCAGCGCGACCAACTGTTGGCGCACCAGGTCAGCGTAACTGCGGTACTCCAGGGATGCGGCACGCGCGGACGCCGTGCCCATTGCGAAGCTGCGCGGCGGCTGCTCTTCGAAGCGATGAAACCGCGTGACTTCAGCGCGCATTATCGGTGTAGAAGCGCATCCGGCGAGCCAGGCTGCCAGCCCCAGCAGGAGGACCCGGGCCCATCGCCCAGGCGTTGCATTCAACATGTCCATGGCGTCCTGGCTCTTCGAATACATGCAGGTGGTCTTGGGCACCCGTTGCAGGCGCCGCCTCTTCAGCCCGGAATTGTGCGCCGTTTGCTGGCGACCCTCGCAGCGGATGCGTTTCAAACCGTAGGCCATCGTGCCGCGCGCGCGCCGGCGCAACCATGACACGCACATCCATGCTTGGCGGTCCTGAATGAATACGGTACCGTCGATCACCCTAAAGAATGAACACACTGAAGCATTGCCTGCACGGCAAGATGCTTCGAAGGAGACCGATGTGCATCGTGTTCGTACTGCAGGCCTGCGCCTGCTTTCATGGCGCCCAAGGGCACGCCTGCTGCGGTGCACTGGTCAAACACTATCCGGCGGAGTGAGGCATCCATGAATACGTCCTTCGTCCCATCACCCGATGCGCGATGCGCCTGGCAGGTTCGCGATCTGCAGACCGACCGCTCCTGGATCATCGCGCTTGATGACGCCGATCGCGCCGATCTGCTGGGCGCCTTGCGCGCCGGACGTACGCCTGGCAAAGCATTGCTGGATTATCGGCGCGGCGACTTCGCCTTCGGGCGCGCATTGGCACCATTGAAACGCGCCTTCGCGCAGGCACAGCATGGCCTGGGCATTGCGCTGATCAAGGGGCTGCCGCGCGAGGGCGTGAGCGCAGAAGAATTCGAGCTTCTGACCTGGGCGATCGGCCTGCACTTTGGTGTGGCCCGGCCTCAGGACAAGGCCTCGCGCTATCTCAATCAGGTGCGCGATGTAGGAGTGGATTACCGCAGCCCCACCGGGCGCGGCTATTCATCGAAAGCCGAGCTCGACTTTCATATCGACGGTGCGGATCTGGTGGCACTCAGTTGCTTCAACCAGGCGCCCACCGGCGGCGACAGCATGGCCACCAGCTCGACAGCAGTGTTTCATCGTTTGCGCAACGAGCGCCCCGACCTGGCCGAAGTGCTGATGCAGCCCTATCCCTGGAGCCGACAGGGTGAGCAGCCGCCCGGTGAGCTGCCCTTCAGCATGCAACCGATCTATGCGGTGCAAGGCGATCAGGTGTTTTGCAACTGGAACCGCAACCGGCTTAACAACGCGCTGAAACTCGATGGCATAGCGCCGCTGACTGCGGTGCAGCGCGAAGCGGTGGAGTACCTGGATGCACTGGTGCGCAGTGAACCCTTCATGTTCACGATGCGCCTGGAAGCGGGCGACCTGCAATTGCTGAACAACCATTGCATGCTGCACTCACGCACCGAGTTCCAGGACCACCCCGAGCCCGATCGCAAGCGCACGCTCTACCGCCTGTGGCTGGCCACACCGGACGGCCCGCACATGCCACCTGCCTGGTCGATTTTCTTCGGCGCCACAGCAGGGGGCACCGTGCGCGGCGGCATTCACGGCGATCACTACAACGACGCTTGCCGGGCCTTCGACCGTGCGCAGGCGGCGGATCTCGGCATGGGGGTCTGAGCCCAGCACGCGCCCGACGCCCCTGCGCTGCGTCCCTACCAAGCTCTTCTTGCCATGCGACACCTGCTGCTGATCTGTTTGCTTGCCGGCCTTGCAGCGAATGCAGCGCTATTCGGCTGGCAACTGCGAGCGCCCGCAACAACACGGGTCACCACAGCCACTGTGGGGCCTGTCGTGATGCGTACGCCAGGTGGTCTGCTCGAGGTCAGCACCATCACTGCGGAGGAGCGCTTCGACTCCACCACCACCCACACGATCCTGGGCGTTCCAGTAGGCACGACCATTGCGCAGGTCCGTGTGCCGGCGGTCTACCGGTATCACATCCCGCTGGCCAAAGACTGGACGTTCAGGCAGACCGGTCAGGCGCTGGTGGTGGTGGCGCCTGCGGTGCGGCCGTCGCTGCCCGTGGCGATCGACCTGTCAAAGCTCGAGTCCTTTTCGTCGGGGCTGTGGTCGCCATTGACGGGCACCGACGCCGTGACCGCGCTGCAGCGATCGATCACGTCCACGCTGGCTGCGAAAGCCGCGACGCCCGAACGCATCGTCTTGCAGCGCGAAGCAGCCCGTCAGACGGTGACCGACTTCGTTCAAAAGTGGGTGCTCCAGCAACCGCAATGGGCCGGCGCGAGGCCGCCCACGGTGCTGGTCTTCTTTGAAGATGAACCGCTGGGTCAGCGGGCTGCACCGCTGATACTTGAGGCGCTGTAGTCCCACTGCCTATGGCCAGCCAAGCATCGTGTCCTGGTTGAGCGGTATTGCCCGAGACGTGGGTTTACTGTCCGGCTCATGCGGGCTGGGCACCGATGTGTCGGTGCCCCCTCCTTTCTAACGCTCGCAACCCAGCCCAAAGAAACAAGTCTTCGGGGCCATCGGGATGGAGCACGATGCGCATATTTCAAAGAAGTTAAAGTAAAATGACAGCAATATGACAACAAAAGGGTCGGATTTTCTTACAGTGACGTCTCCGATCAGCCGACGGCGTGATGTGCTTCCTTGATTTCTCTGGTCTTTCCCGAAGGGGAACACAAACTGCTTTGCTTCGGGCTCCGCACAGACCCCTGCTCACAGAGCCCGGAGAGATACCATGTTCAAACGCAACCTCGTCGCGCTGGCCCTGGCCAGCGCATCGCTATCGGATGAGGCTGGCGCCTCGTTCGTCAACGGCATCGCC